>CAKVNA010000186.1 GCA_934776915.1 uncultured Clostridia bacterium | reverse complement strand
GTGCAACACTGATGACGGACTTTTAAAATACACCAAGGAAACAAAACTTTTTGACTGGAGTGACACCGCTGACCTTGGAGAAATTAACCTTCACAAAAGCAAAGGGCAGATGCGAAGGCTTGTTCCATTGGACAATGGGCTACTTTGCATTGGTGATTATGAAATTGTTAGGGTGGAAATTCCAAGAGTTATTTCTATGACAACAATAAACAGCGTGCTTGTATCGGGAAGTAAGATTTATGCGGACACCGTTATAAAGGTGAAGGATATGGTCTATTTCTTGGCACAAGATGGGCTTTATTGCACAGATGGATATGAAGTCAAGAAAATTCCTATGGGCTTTGAGGATAAAATTCAAGATGTTGACCAAAGTTATGCAATAAGCGAAGCATATGAAGGCAAGTTGTATATTGCCATGAAGTTTGACTTTGGCGAAACGGACACAAAGAAGAATAATGCTCTTGTTGAAATTGACCTAAATGACTATTCATATAGCATTATGAAAGGCTATGATATAAGAAGTCTTATGGCAGTGTGCGACAAAGGCTCAAGCAGACTTGTTTTGCTTGTTGATGACGACAGAATGTTGTATCAAATAGACGACTGTGGCACATTTTATGGCTTAATTATGAAAAGACTTTATGAAAGTGCAGACATTGACCTAGGCTCGTGCGGTAAAAAGAAAATTCTTGACGAAGTTTATCTTGGCGTGGGCAAGGGAATGACCTTGAAAGTTTGCTCTGATGAGGGATTTAGGCAATTTGAAGTGAAAGATAACACTCCAAATAGAAAATATTACTGCAAACTGCCTGGAAAGAAGTTTTGGATAACCCTTTCTGGCACGGACAATCTTGTGGCTCAAAGAGATGTTGAAATGGTGTTTAGGGTGAGAAATGACATCTAAAAGACCACCCAAAGTGACAAAAAGAAAAATCATTGATGAAAAGAGAATTAAGCAGGAATTCAAGAAGATCCTTTTTGGAATAAGATATGTGGGAAGAAATTTTTAAACTTGCACTGGCAAATGGACTTTGGGCGGTGTTGTTTGTTGCTCTTTTGGTCTATCAACTTAGGGATAGCGCTTCAAGAGAAAAGAAATACCAACAGACAATTTATAAGCTCAATGAACATTTGGATGTGGTGGAAGATATTCGTGAGGAAGTGAAGAACATTCACCTAAAAATAAACTATAGGGGGCAGAAAAAATGAAGAAAAAATCTCTTGTATTTTGGATTGCAATTTGCTGTGGCATAATTGGAATTGTGCAAGTTCTTTGCAAAAAGTTTGGCGTTGACTTGCCTATGAGTGTCCTAATTGACTGCATAAGCATTGTGTTGTGCATTTTGTGTTGTTTTGGAATTTTAAAAAATGACACAGGGCGAAGTGACGAGGAAATTAAGGACATGATTGTTGACAAAATAACAGGGAAGGAAGCAGATCCCTCCGAAGAAAAAGATAAGAAATCTGAAAAAGATAAGAAATCTGAAAAAGATAAGAAATCTGAAAAAGATAAGAAATCTGAAAAAGATGAAAAATCTGCAAATGATAAAACTGCCAAATAATATTATAAGTTAAAGA
>CAKVNA010000185.1 GCA_934776915.1 uncultured Clostridia bacterium | reverse complement strand
GTGTGAGATAAGAACCAAAGAAAGATAGCACCAATGAAGTGACAACAAACAAAATTGCTGTTTTAATTAAACTTTTCAAAATCAGTCACCCCCTAGATGTTGTTTAATAGCACCAAGAATGAAGCCGAAAACAATACTAAAAACTATAATTGCAAAAAAGATATGTCCAACTGTAATGATATAGGTATTTCCATCCCAAAAAACATTCATTTGAAACAACGAGTTAATAGCACTTGAAAGGCTAAAAAACATAAGCATAAAAAAATCTTTACAAAAATTTATAAATGTTGAAATAATCATAATAAACACCCCTTCGAGATTTGCACTCAAAAAACACTTTTAAGGTGATAGTAGGGGGAATGCCCAACCCCCTACAACAAATGTAAGAAATATTACATACTTTTTCTAACTCTACCACTGAAAATGTGATAAACTTTTACGCAACATGAAATAACAAGAGAAATTCCAGCTAGAGCCCAAAGACCTTGTGCAAGGTTTGTCAAAGCCAATGACTCACCAGTTCCAGTTACAAACAAGCCGTCAAAAGCCGAAACAAATGCAGTTGGGAGTTGACTTGCAAATGCGGAAATTGCACTGCCGATTGCGTTAATAATAAGTGTAATCATTTTATACTCCTTTTAAGTGATTGTTTAAGTGTTTCACATCACTATATTAAAAGTCCATGTAGGACTAGTAATATCAAAAAATCTAGCCTTTTTTAGATTGATTGAGAATGGCTTTTCTCAATTCTTCATTAAACTTCTTTTCATATCGAAAAGCAGTTGTCTTTTCACTGAGAACAAGTTTCCTTTCTTTCCCAGTAATCAGACCTTTTCTTATCATTTCTTCTTTTTCTTCCTTTGTAGGAAGTCGTTTTTTCAATTCCTTATTGCATAGAATAAATAAAATAATAATTCCTATAAGTGAAAACAAGCCAAAATACTGAAAAAATAAACCAAGTGCTAACATAAAAAATACTCCTTTTAATATTTTAAAAATGTAGATTTAAATTTTTTCTTTAACTCTTTCAAACCAAAGTTATTTTCCATAATCTTTTTATCCTTAATCTTAGACTGCCCCCAAATGTATGGATGTTTGTCCGCTTTTGCTGGGTTAAAGTCCTTAAAAACATATGTATCCAGCGAACCAAAGAAAGTATAAATACTTCCGACAAGTCTTTTATGGTCTTTATCTTGAATTGTAATAGAATAGTGGTCGGCATAATCACCAAGTTTACAGAATTCCATAAACTCAATTGAAACATTTGTAAATGGATTGTTAATTTTTTGACCATTTATTCGTTTTTTGTTTAAGAAGAATAAGACACATTTCGCAATAAGGTGAGGGATAATTCCAGAAGGCTTTTTATCAACACCTTTTGCTTGAATAACATAATATGTATTTCTATAAAGAGAAACATTCATATTTCCCTGACATTGGTCAACATAAATTAAATGTGACTTATCTCCATACCATTGTCTAAAGAATTTGTTTAAACAATCTATTCTTTTTCTAGTCAGAGAGTCATTCTTTTCATAGTGATATGAATCAGCTTGTGCTCCAGCTTCATCAACAAGAACCCCAGCAC
>CAKVNA010000184.1 GCA_934776915.1 uncultured Clostridia bacterium | reverse complement strand
ATCTTTAAAGATGCCTTGCTAAAAGACTACTTCCAAAATGAAAACCATAAGTGGCTTGGTCAAATAGTCGCCTTCCTTGGCAATATTCTTGTGCCTATAACCATTGTAATTCTTGCCGCCGCAGTCATTTGGTGTATTTATCTTGGCATCCAACTTGCAAGAGCGGAAGATGCGGGCAAGGCTGGAGAAGTGAAGAAAAGACTTATCAATGTTGCGGTTGCATTTCTTGTGACGCTGGTCGCAGTGTGGATAATTGCACTTCTTATGGCATATGTTCCAACATGGCTAGAGAAAAACTATGTTTCTGACCCAGAAACCACAACAACCATGATTGAAACAGTAATACATTCGTTCACCCCGAAATTATAACTTTAACACAACTACAAGGTTCACTTTTTTATGTGAATCTTGTTTTTGTACGTATTGAACGGAAAAAGTTATTCGCAGTGTGCTAGTCAGTGTAATGTGATGTCAAATTACATTTTACAAGGGAATTTTTTAAAATTCTCCGTTTTTTCACACTTTTTTGTTAAAAAACGCCCCAAAAAGTGAAAAAATAAAAATTTTTTTGATTTTTATGCAAAATTTGTTTTGAAATTGCAAAAAATTGTGTTAGCATGATTGTAACTTAAATAAAAGGGGAGAAAAAATGAGATTTTTGAGTTTGCTCGGTGCAAAGTACATCTATAATGGTGGTGGAATTTTTAAGGGTATTCTAGATGATGAGAATGGTTGGTTTCAAAAAGAAGGAAATAATTGGCTAGGACAAATTGTTGCTTTCTTGGGTAATATTCTTATTCCAGTTACTATTGTTATTCTTGCTGCTGCTGTTGTTTGGTGTGTCTATCTTGGTATCCAACTCGCAAGAGCGGAAGATGCTGGCAAAGCAGGGGAAATTAAGAAAAGGCTTATTAATGTTGCGGTTGCGTTCATTATCACTCTGGCTGCAGTGTGGATTATCTCATCACTTATGGCATTCATTCCAATATGGCTTGACAAAAATGATGTTGCAGATAAGGCAACTGCCATGATTGAAACAGCAATCCGTTCATTCCTTCCAAGGTTGTAATTGGAAAATTGAAACGCAATAAAAAACACAAGGTTCAAGCCGTTTTGGCATGAGCCTTTTTGCGTTATAAGTGAAAATGGGGTTTTTTAGGTGTCCCAACCAATGAAAAATCAATTTTTTTAAAAGAGTGTTTTGTTGTGTGGGGGCGCCCATTACAAGTGGAGGCACACAATAAAAACACTTTTTGACGCCTAAAAACGAATTGTTTGATGTTATTTTAAGTAAAAGAAAATGTTTTAACGAAAAATTATAATATTTTATCAAAAAATGTCTTATTTTATTGGCGTTTTTTGTTTTTTTATGCTAAAATAGGTCAAACTAATTATGTTGCTGTTTTATTGCCGAGTTTAAAGTTAAATTCGCCTTAAAATGTCAACAGACCCTGCGTTTGATTGAGTTGAGACTTTTGTAAGTCTTTGCACTTCGTGTGCGTAAGTTGTGGATAACTTTTTATGTTTAACACAAAGAAAAGTGGCGAAATGTGGCGAAATCTATTTAAAGGGGAAATTAAGCCTTGTTTAATTTG
>CAKVNA010000183.1 GCA_934776915.1 uncultured Clostridia bacterium | reverse complement strand
TTGCCGACCCAGACATTTTGATACTTGACGAGCCTACAACGGGGTTGGACCCTCTTATGCGTGTGGCATTTATGGATATTATTGCAAAAGAAAAGGAAAAGGGCAGAACAATTCTTATTAGTTCGCACTTGTATGAAGAACTTGAAAGAAATTGCGACCGTGTGGCACTTATTGACAAGGGCAAAATTGTTGACATTGCCGACATGAATGCAATTAGAAACAGACCAATTTCTGATTACAAAATTGAGTTTAATAAGAAAGAGGACTATGACAAGTTTAAGACAATGGGTTACAAAATTATTCGTGACCAAAAGAACTATCAGCAAGTAACAGTTTCTATAAACAAGGAAGATATTAACAAACTTTTTGACGACTTAACGCAGTTTGATGTAAAATTCCTTGCGGAAGTGACTTACACTTTGGAAAAACACTTTAAAGAAAAACTAGAAGAATTTAAAAAGGAGAACAAACAATGATAAGCAAACCATTATTCAAGCAATCTTGCAAGGCAAATGCAGGAATTTGGGCATTTGTCACAACGATTACATGCTTTATGTTGGCAGTGGTCATTTTGGTGCTTGGCAATCTTAATGTCAACAAAATCGGCGGGGCAATGTTTGATATGTTTGTAAAAGATGCCATTGAAACATCTGTGCAAGAACAATCGCTTACATACTATAATATGGTGGACCAATCACTATCCAATTATGACACTCAATGTGATGCCTTAAAAAATCTTTTTAACAATCAGACAACAGAGGAACAAAGAGAAGGGATAATTACAAATTACAATACACTTATTGCAGCAGGCAAAACTGATGTAGAAGCACGAACCTTAATCAAAGCAAATATGGAAGCAACAACCGTGGGTTCAAGTGCAGTTGTTGACCCAATTTTGAATTATTATCTTTATCAAAAAAATGCTGGCGAGTGGGACGAAACAGTGGGAGCAGATAACTATTCTGATGCAAAAGTGGACGGTTATGTGCTAAATCAAATTGCAAATGCAATTTACAATCAAATTTTGAGAGAAAATGATGAAAACACAGCAAACAATGCAAAATCTTTCATTGAAACAGCAATAAAAGCCTATGCAGAGTCGGGCTCACATGATGTTTCAAAGTTCTCGGCAAATTACATTCCACAAGTTTTAAGTGGGGTGTATATTGACCAAAAAATTCCATATCATGACAAAGAAATTGCAATTTCAAAATACTTTGAAAAAGAAGATTTGGAAAATATTTCTCACACAGCAATAGTAACCTACAGAGCAAGAATCAAAGACAAAGAAGAACAATTAAGAGCAATAACTCCAGCACTTTCTGAAGCAGAAATTCAACTTAAACTTTCTGAATATTCTGCAACAATAGTCAAAGAAATTAGCGAGAATATGTTTGAAAGTTTGCCAAAGAATGTTACAGATGCCTTAAACGAGATTACAACGCTTAATGTTTATGAACTTGTTGTTGGTTCTATATTCTTTAAAATAGCAGGACTTCTTCTCCCAATGATATTTGTTATTATGGCTGCAAACAACTTGGTGGCAGGGCAAGTGGACAGCGGCTCAATGGCGTATGTTTTGTCCACCCCAACAAAGAGAAAAACAGTAAGCATAACTCAAATGT
>CAKVNA010000182.1 GCA_934776915.1 uncultured Clostridia bacterium | reverse complement strand
GTTCTATCTGACGACAGTTTGAATATAAATAAATATACAAACATTGTGGCAGTGATAAAAAATCTTGTGAATGTAAGCGAGGATAAAGTGATTTTCTATGAGTGAAGACAAAAAAACATCGAAATTTTCTGGAATTTTGGACAGGCTTAAGAAAATAAAGCACCTAGATATTATATTAGTTGTCTTATTCATTGCCATAATTTTGCTGATTTACTTTTCGTCCTTTGGAAAATCGTCAAAATCAGGCACAACAAACTATGAAGTGGCCACCGAATCGACCAGTTTTGACAAATATAGGACAAGCCTAGAACATAAGATAAAGACCGCAGTTGAAGCCTTGGAAAATGTTGACCATGCAGAAGTTATATTGTATTTTGACAAAGGGGCAGAAACGGTGATTGCCTATACATATGAAACAAAAACCTTGCCAGACGGCACAAAACTTGAAACAAAAAGTCCCGTTTTGGTGCAAAATGGCAAGGATGAAGATGTTGTAATTTTGCAAGAGATAATGCCACAGCCAGTGTCAGTTGTTATTGTCGCCAGCGGGGCAAAAGATACAAGCGTAAAATTGAAGATTTTGCAACTTGTGCAGGCTTTGTTTGAAATTAAATCTTCAAAGGTAGAAATTTTTGCAGGGAATTAAATTTGGGAGGTAGAAAATGTCTAAAAAGAAAAAAATTATTGTGTTTGTTTGTATGATTTGCTTGCTTGTTTTAACGGGAGTTATGAATGTTGTTCTTAACAAAAACATTGACGCCACAGCAGTAAGCGGCACAGGGGAAGTCACAACTGCATCGTTCTTTGCCACAAGCAGAATTGATAAAACCACCACAAGAAATGAGTCTATTGCACAATATAAAGAAATTTTAGCAAGTTCAAGCAGTTCTCAAGAAGCAAAAAGCAACGCAGAAGCACAAATCAATGCCCTTGTTGAAGCAATGAGCATGGAAACAACTATGGAAGGACTTATAAAAGCAAAAGGATTTAGCGATGCACTTGTTAATTATTCTTCAACCTACATCAATGTTATTATAAAAAGTGCGGAACTGACAGAAGATGAAGTTACAAAAATTGTAGATATTATCCAATCTCAAGCAAAGCGTGACATTGATTATATCAAAATTATCCCAGTTGAATAAAAATTATTAAAACAAACACAATAAAACATCAAAAAACTCCCCAATCGGGGAGTTTTTATCTATTATCTTTCTGCGAAGAATTCCTCAACATTTTCTTCCATTTGTTCTTTGGCTAGGGCGTCTTTTAATGTTTGTGTTTGTTGTGCTTTTGCATACTCGTCTTCAGTGTCTTTTATGCTTTCAAACAAAGGATACATTTTGTTTTCCATGTTCAAAAGTTCTGCGATTGTGAACCCGTCTTTGCCGTTCCAAAGATTTGAATGACTTTCAAAAGTTTTTTCTAATATTTCTTCAAGTTTTTGTGTATCACAGTTCATTGATTTTAGTTCATCAATGCCTTCCTTTGCATAGGAAAGAATACAATTTCCTTCAAAAAGATAAACCACTTTGTTTCTAACTTTGATTGTTGAAATTGGGCGAGCGTTGACAAAGCCATTTTCATCATGAATAAGTCTAATTCTGTTCTTAACAACAACAGTCTTGTTGTAAGTTGGGATATATGC
>CAKVNA010000181.1 GCA_934776915.1 uncultured Clostridia bacterium | reverse complement strand
AGGCAGGAGAGTTTTTCCCACAAGTGACAAAGCAAGTGACATAACAAAAACTTTTGCAAATATCTTAAAGAAGAACAATGTAAAAATTGTAACAGAATGTGTTGTCAAGAGTATAAAAAAAGATGAAAAATTTGTTGTAAGCACATCAAAAGGGAAATTTGAATGTGATATAGTTATCATAGCCACAGGTGGCAAGTCTTATCAAACAACAGGTTCAACTGGCGATGGCTACACATTCGCAAAATGTTTTGGACATAGCATAATTTCTCCAAAGCCTTCACTTGTTCCAATTTTGCTCAAAGACCTTGACGGAAGCCTTGCTGGTCTTACACTCAAAAACATTCAAGCAAACATAATATTAAATAACGGAACGAAGAACAAAAACTTAAGTCAGTTCGGCGAGTTGTTGTTTACACATCAAGGCGTGTCGGGGCCAACTGTTCTAACTCTTTCCAGTTATGCAAATAAGTTCGACCTAAAGGGTGCTAAATTATTGGTTGACTTAAAGCCCGCCTTGTCACAAGAAGAATTGAACATCAGACTTCAAACGGATATTTCAAGCAGCCCAAAAAGAGAACTTAAAACAATGCTTAAAGATTATCTTCCACAAAGTTTAATTGCTGAGTTTGTAAAGAAAACGGGAATTTCGGGCGAAAAGAGAATTTGCGACCTTTCAAAAGAGAATAGAACAAACATTGTCAAAACTTTCAAGAATTTTGAATATGAAATAATAGACCTTGATAAAATAGACTTTGCAGTTGTTACAAGTGGCGGGGTAGATACAAAAGAGATAAACCCAAAGACAATGGAAAGCAAACTTGTTCCAAATTTGTTTTTCATTGGTGAAACCCTAGATGTTGACGCTTTAACTGGTGGTTATAACATACAAATTGCACTTGCAACGGGCTTTGCCGCAGCACAAGAGTGCATTAAAAGGACGAAAGACGAATGATTTTATTTTGGATATGTATGATTATTGCTTGGATTCCGTTTAGACTTCTTGCTCCTTTTTGTGTCAAGCGGGCTTGCAAAATTGACAAAAAGAAAAACTATATAATAATTTGCAACCACCAAAGCAATTTTGATGTTGTGTTGATTGACATGGCTACTAGGTCACGAGTCAGATATCTCGCAAAAAAAGAATTATTTTCAACCCCATGGAAACGCTTTTGGTTGAAAAATGTCTTTGGGGGAATTCCAATAGATAGGTCGCAAGGACTAAATCTTTCACAAACAAAGGAAGTTTTTTCAGTTTTGAAAAAAGGTCAAAATCTGGGTATATTTCCAGAAGGGACAAGGGAAGATAATTTTGACAAAAACAAGGAAGTGAAAGGTGGGGCATGTTTGTTTGCATTGAAGTCTGGCACACCAATTTTGCCTTGTTATATCGTCAAAAAACATAGATTTTTCAGAAAAAACACCGTGCTTATTGGCAAGCCTTTTGAATTAAAAATTGAAGAAGGACAAAGTTTTAAAGACGCAATGCAGTCGGGTGAAGAAAGACTTAAAGACGAAATTGTGGCACTTAAAAATGCTTATGACCAATATAATATGCAAAAAGAAGTAGTAAGAGATATGCTTTTAAATCACAAAAGAAGACCTGATGGTAGAGCTTTTGATGAAATAAGAAAGATTTCTTGTGAAGTTGATTTATTACCAAGAACTCATGGAACAGGAT
>CAKVNA010000180.1 GCA_934776915.1 uncultured Clostridia bacterium | reverse complement strand
GGTATATACATCGGCTGCGTGCCAGCAATGCTCATAACTTTGGTCTTTGACTCTATGTCTGCAACAATCTATATGCTCATTGTCACCCTTGCCATAACTGTAATTGAATTTAACATTTTATTCCCAATTATCATGGGCAACAAACTAAAACTCAGCCCATTTGTTGTCACCGCCTCTGTTATTATAGGTGGAGCAATGTTTGGCATTTTGGGAATGTTCCTTGCCCCTCCAGTCACTGCACTTATCAGTGTTGTTGTAATGGGGAATATAGAGTTTAAGGAAAACAAAATGAAGTATCTTATGGAACTTCAAGAGTTGGAATCCCAGCGAAAACAATCTGAGCAAGATAGCGGCATAACGCCTCAAGTTGTAAATGTTGCAGAGGCAAAATCTGACGAAAAACTTGAAGACAAAGCTGCTACAAAACCAGTCAAAAAGTCAGCCAAAAAGACGACTGAAAACGCTGAAAAAACTGCAACAAAAGAAGAAGGAACAGAGACTGACTCTTTGCAAAAAACAACAGAAAACAGCAAGAAAACTGTTAGAAAATCACCTGTAAAAAGTGTGGGCGAAAAGGCTGCAAGCAACAGAACAACTGCAAAAAAAGTAGTTGAAAAAGACGCAAAAAACAGTGAAAATTTATCAAAAAACAGCGAAAATTTAGCAAAAAATGAAGAAGAAACTGACAAAAAGGTGGCAAAATCAAGGACAAAACCTGCCACAAAAACAACAAAATAATAATAAAATAGGAGGTCAAAATGGAAGTTATTTATAGCGCGACAAAGCCCACTGGCAGACTTACCCTCGGGCATTTTATAGGGGCAATCAACAACTGGAAACAAATGCAAGACAACTATAATTGCATTTTTGCCATTGCTGACCTTCACTCACTAACAGTCGCAACAAAGCCAGAAGATTTAAGAAAAAACACATATTTGCAATATGCAACATTTCTAGCATGCGGGCTTGACCCAAACAAGAGTATAATTTATTGTCAATCACATGTCCATGAACACGCCGAACTTGCTTGGATAATGAATTGCATGACATACTTTGGCGAAGCAAGCAGAATGACTCAGTTTAAAGACCACAAGGCAAAGGGCGAAAATGTTACAGTTGGGCTTTTTGCATATCCAATGCTTATGGCGGCAGACATTTTGCTTTACAACGCAGATGTTGTCCCAGTGGGGAAAGACCAGTTGCAACATGTTGAAATTTGTAGGGACATTGCAGAAAGATTTAACTCTCGCTACAGCCCAACTTTCACAATTCCTCGTGGGGTTATGGCAAAAACTGGGGCAAAAATTATGGGGCTTGCCGACCCAACAAAAAAGATGTCAAAAACAGATGAAAACGAGAATAATGTTGTCTTTATGGACGATGATGACGAAACAATAAGAAGGAAGTTTAAGCGTGCTGTTACAGACAGTCTTGGGCGAATTAAATTATGCGAAGAACAACCGGGCGTGTCAAATCTTCTTACAATCTATTCAATTATGAAAGGAATTTCTATTGAAGAAGCAGAAAAACATTTTGAGGGACTAGGCTACAGCGAACTTAAAATGCAAACAGCAGATAGCGTAATTGAAAGACTGACACCTGTTAGAAACAAGGTGAAAGAACTTTTGGCAAATAAAGATTATCTTGACAAACTTATGCGTGAAGGTGCTGAAAAAGCAAGT
>CAKVNA010000179.1 GCA_934776915.1 uncultured Clostridia bacterium | reverse complement strand
ACAATGGACAAGACCTTTTGAGTTTGAGGGACTTAAAGTGCCACAAGTTTTGCTTGACGGCAACCACAAGGAAGTTGACAAATGGCGACTAGAAAAGTCACTTGAAATTACAAGAAAAAATCGCCCAGATTTGTATAGAAAATATGTGCGAAAACAAATGAAGTTGCAATCTGACGGGAAAATAAATAGGAGGTAAAAATGCCAATTCAATGGTTCCCAGGTCATATGACAAAAGCCTTAAGACAAATGGAAAAGGAACTGAAAAATGTTGACTTGATATTCTATCTCCTTGATGCAAGAGCACCATATTCGTGTCTTAATCCAAAACTTTCGCAAGTGGCAAAAGACAAGCAAATAGTTTATGTCTTAAGCAAATGCGACATGGTGCAAGAAGCAGATGTTGAGCGTTTTAAAAGAGAACTTAAGGGTAAAAATTGCTCTGTTATGGCAATAAATGCCATTCAATCAAATTCTGCAAAGCCACTGTTTTTGCTTGCGAAAAAGCTTCTTAATGAAAAATTGGAAAGAAAAAGCGAGAAGGGAATTGACTACATTCCAAAGGCAATGGTTATTGGCGTTCCTAATGTTGGCAAAAGCACACTTATAAACAATCTTTGCGGGCGTGCAAAAACGGAAACGGGCAACAGACCAGGAGTCACAAAGGGCAAACAATGGGTGCAGACGGAAAGCGGACTTATGCTTCTTGACACACCAGGGACATTGTGGCCAGCGTTTGAAGATGACAAGGTGGCTAGAAATCTTGCTTATATTGGAAGCATAAAAGACCAAGTGCTTGACACAAATGATTTAGCGTTTAACTTTATAAGAGATATTTTGCCAAATTATAAGAGTTTGCTAGAAAAAAGATACAACATAAAAATTTCTGAAGACGAGGAAATTCTTGAAATTTATGAGGATATTTGTCGTAGCAGAAATTGCATACTTAGAAAAGGCGAACTTGACTACGACAGAGGCGGCAAGATGATTTTGGACGATTTTAGAAAGGGCAGACTTGGCAAAATTGTTTTGGACTGAATGGTGAACTATGGAAAAATATGATTTGTTTGAGTTTGAAAACAAATACAAACACCTAGGTGACATTGCAGGCATTGACGAAGCAGGGCGTGGACCTCTTGCTGGACCTGTGGTGTGTGCGTGTGTTGTTATGCCACTTGAAGAGGATAAAATAATCTCTGGCATAAATGATAGCAAAAAACTAACACCTAAAAAGCGTGACGAGTTGTTTGACAAAATTGTTGCCACGGCAAAAACATTTTGCATAACACAAGTTGACGAAAAAACTATTGATAAAATAAATATCTTGCAAGCCACCAAACTTGGCATGAAAAACGCATTAAATGGGCTTAAATTTCCGCCTAAAATGGTGCTTATTGACGCTGAACATATAGACACTGACCTTCCGCAAGAAGGAATTATCAAAGGCGATGCAAGAAGTTATAACATAGCCGCTGCCTCAATCTTGGCAAAGGTCTTTAGGGATAGGCTTATGGTGGAATATGCAAAACAATATCCAAATTATCATTTTGACAAGCACAAGGGCTATGGCACAAAAGAACACATTGAACTTTTGAAAAAGTTTGGCAAATGTCAAATTCATCGTGATAGTTTTATAAAACACTTTGTTTAGGGGGATATATGAAAACTTTAAACAAGCAAACGGGTGGAATTGG
>CAKVNA010000178.1 GCA_934776915.1 uncultured Clostridia bacterium | reverse complement strand
TCGCTCAAGTGAAATTACATAAAATATGAAACATATAATTTATAAAAAAGTTATTAAAGACAAATGAGTAATCCTTCATGTAAAAGTAAAAATTCTGTGTCAGACAAGATTTGGAACGACATTTTTTATTAAATTCTGTATAACTAAAAAATGACAAAATAACAAATGAACAACTCCTCAAAAAAAAATGAAAATTCTGTCTGAGACTGTTTTTTATAAAAAGTATTTGCTAATAAAAAGCAAATATTGTAAAATAAATTTATAGTAAAAATTGTTTGTTAGAAATAAATCAAATCTTTGACAAATAAATCTATGTGAACTATGTGGAAACTCAAAATGAAAGTTTATAAAAAAGAAATCTGCAAAATTAGAATTTTTGAGCCAAATGTATTCTATCTTTTCGTAAAATGTGTGTTTTGCGAATAGTTTATGAAGATTGAGAAAGTAATTTTTAATACATTGTAAGCAGAAAAGCAAAGGTTTTTAGTTGTTCTCGGCTCTCTTTCCAGTTTGGACAAATTTTCTCAAGTTCATAATAGAACCTTTTTGAATGGTTCATTTCTTTTAGATGTGTTATTTCGTGATAAATAACAAAATCAACTATTTGTTGACGCAGCATGGCAAGTCGCCAGTTAAATTTTATTACACTGTTTGTGTCACAACTGCCCCACTTTGCATGGAAGTCCCCAATTACAATTTTCGACACATAGGCGTTGTTTGCTTGGGCAATTTCTTTAAGTCGAGCTGAAATTACACGGCTGGCAATTTCTTTAATTGTCTTTTTGATACATAGATTGACATTCCCTGCCCTAAGATATTTTTCTGGGACAAAAAAGTATTCGTCCGAAAAAGACGGTTTTTTTATTTTTTGAGAAAAAGCAAGTTTATATTCCTTGCCAAAAAGTAAGATTGATTTGCCGTTCATTATGTCAGAATAATTTTCACTTAATTGTTTTGCATTGGCAATTTTGTTCAATATTGTGCGTTCTCTGCTCTTTAAAATTTCTTCAACTCGGGTGAGTGACAATCCATATGGGCAGAAAACAGTGAGTTCACCCTTTTTGTCAATAATTATCTTAATTGTCTTTCGCCTTTCTCTGACTATGCTTGCTTGTTCAATCATTTCATGCCCTCAAAAATATTTTATCATATTATTCCCTACTTTGAAAGAGTTTAGACCGCTTTTTTCTTGACTAAAAAGAAAGTTTTTTGTAATATATAAGTGTATTGTTCAATGAGTGTTGCTTGCTAGGTTTTTATCAAAAAATTTACATAAAAGAGTGAAGTTAAATGTCAGAAAATTTGGATAACAAAGCACAACGGGGCTCCATTGCCCCAATAATTATAACAGCTCTAAGTTCTGGGGATAAATATGGCTATGAAATTTGCAAAGAGATTGAGCGTTTGTCTGGCGGCAAACTAATTTTAAAGCAGCCAAGTTTGTATAGCAGTTTAAGAAGAATGGAAGAACAAAATCTTGTTCATTCCTATTGGAAAGACAGCGAACTGGGTGGCAATAGACATTATTATGTTCTAACAGACGAGGGCGAAAAAATGTTTGAAGAGAACAAGGATAAATGGCTTATGAACGACCTGATTTCTGCCCTGCCAGCAAACGAATTTGACATTGTGCAAAATGATGAGGGAGAACAAAAAATGGAGCTTTCAAATGAAATGTCCATAGGTAGCCAAGAAACTTTGTTTTCCATGGCATCTTCTCGACCAGAGGTT
>CAKVNA010000177.1 GCA_934776915.1 uncultured Clostridia bacterium | reverse complement strand
GACGCACCAAACTTCCACATGTCTGGGCGGATACTCTTAGAGAATGTCCAAAGAACTGCGAGCAGATAGAACAAAAGATTAAGGATTTTGAAAGAGAAATTGAAAGGCTTGAAAAAGACAGCAGCAGTCAGTCCATAAAAGATACAATAGTTATGTATAAGCACATGCTTTGGCTGCAAAAGAATTATCTTTCGCAAAGACAACTTCTTCCAGACCTTCCAAATTATGCAGACTTTGGCTTCAGTCCAGAAATTTCCTCTTGCTTAAAAGATTGCTATGGCCCCATTGCGTGGCATATGTATCACAAGCAATTTGAAAATCTGCTTCTTCAAGAATTGACGGAACAAGTTGATTTCCCTTGTATTATAGACCTTGGCGGTGGCATGGCATCAAGCCCAAAGGCGGCTTATGACAAGACTGTTAAGGAAATTCTTGCCTCGGACAATCACTATTTTTCAGAATGGAGAATGGACAGCATATTTAATTTCAAAAAAATGGATTTTAGCATAATTGAAAACTCACTTAAACCTTTTAGAAATGTTGTGACATTCAAGCAAAAAGTTAGGAATGCAAATGGCAGAGGCGAGGGTGCAGAAAAACTAAACAAGGCATTTTTTTATTCGGGCGACTTTGACAAAACGGCAACAATGTCCGTGGACGCAACGGGGCTTTTTGGCAACGACCTTAGTTTGAATAACAAAAAAGTTGACGAAATGGTGTCAAATATTCTGTCAGCAAGAAGCGAAAATGAAGCAATGGAAATGGCAAGATAGAAGCATAAAACCCTCAAATTGTGGCACAACTAATTTGAGGTGACTATGCAAAACTGGACAAGTGTTTTAATAAACTCGGCAATGTCATATTTGTCGGTGTTTGTAATATCCAAGATGCTGGGCAAAAAGCAAGTGGCACAACTTACAGTTGTGGACTATGTTGTCGGCATAACTATGGGGAATATTGCTGGACAATGGTGCACGGATTACAAAAATCCGTGGACTTTTTATTTGATTGGCATGGGCGTGTTTTTGGTGTTGAGTTTGTTTATTAACTTTCTTGAAAGAAAAATTCCATTCAAGAGAATTCTTAAAGGAAAACAGCTGGAACTTATAACAGACGGGAAAATAAATTTCCCTAATCTTAAGAAGTCAAAACTAGATGTAAACGACCTTTTGGGGCTTTGCAGAGAGAAGAATTATTTTGACCTTAGTGAAGTGTCATATGCTTTTTTAGAAAATAACGGGGCTTTAAGTGTGCTTCCAAAGAAAACAAGTTGTCCCGTTCAAAAAGGCGATGTCTTAAAGGGAATGTCCGAAAAGAATATGCCCGCTAAATATCTTATTATTGACGGACATATAAACAAAACAGTGCTTTCGCAACTGGGAAAAGATGAAACATGGCTTAAAAAGTGTTGCGATATAAAGGACAAAAGGGACTTAAAAAATATTGTTCTTGCAGAATATATGGGCAATGATAATATATTGTTGCATAAGAAGGGGGCGTAAAGGCACAGACGAAGTCTGTGCGGCCTTTGCGGCTTTGCCGCAAAGGCGGTTTGGCTTCGCCAAACGCTTTACGCCCCCATATATGTTTTTTTTTATCATATCTCACATTTTTCACAAATATTATATACTAACGCTTATCCACAAATTTTTGACTTTTGTGGATAGCCTCTTTTATAGAAAGGTGAGAGAATATGACATTTCACAACAAATCTGCCACAGAAGTGCTATCA
>CAKVNA010000176.1 GCA_934776915.1 uncultured Clostridia bacterium | reverse complement strand
TTGTTGCACTTAATCCAGAAAAAATTATTGTCCATTGCAATAAATTTGTAAAAGATAAACTTCTTCGCAATTTGTTAAGCCTTTTTCCAAATAGAATTGAAATTTGCAAATAATCTAAGTTTTGG
The DNA here is from genome assembly GCA_934776915.1 of uncultured Clostridia bacterium. Lineage (GTDB taxonomy): Bacteria > Bacillota > Clostridia > Christensenellales > UBA1242 > UBA7862. The sequence continues at coordinate 1,626 of CAKVNA010000176.1, read as the reverse complement.
AGAGTTGTTGGGCGTGTATGCTAGCCATTATTCATATTTTTGCTAGAAAAATAAAATAAATATATCAAATTTGTTAAAAATTGTTGACATTATATGCCTTCGGGGGTATAATTCAATTATCATAGTGATAGGCAAAAGACAAGTAGCCCAAATGTGACTTTAACAGAGAAGGCAACATATGGTGGAAGTTGCGTAATTGTTCGTGTTTGGTGTCGAAACCACTTTTGACTCTATGCAAGTGGCAACTTGACAAATGTCTTTCGAGTGGCAAGATTTTCTTGCAATAAAGGTGGAACCACGGAAATTGTATTTTCGTCCTTTGATTTTGTTTTTGAACAACTATCAAGGGGCTTTTTTATTTTAAAATGGTTGCAAAGGCAAAATTTCATGTGCAATGCACAAATATTTTTATGTTTTGGAGGAGAAAATGGAAGAAAAAGAATTGGAGATGTATAGACATGGTTGCAGTCATGTTTTGGCAAAAGCAGTGGACAAATTGTTCACCAATGTCAAAAACACAATAGGTCCAGCCATTGATGACGGGTTTTATTATGACTTTGACCTTGACGAAACAATAACTCCAGAAGATTTCGCAAAAATCGAAAAAGAAATGAAAAGAATTATATCTCTTGACGAAAAGTTTGAGAGGAAAGTTGTGGACAAAAAGACCGCACTTGAAATGTTTAAGGACAACCCATACAAAGTTGAACTTATTGAGGGCTTGCCAGAAGATGAGGAGATTTCGGTTTACACATTGGGTGACGACTGGTGTGACCTCTGTCGTGGACCTCATGTAAAATCTAGCAAAGAACTTAAAAACTTTGCTTTTAAAATTAGCAGAGTAAGTGGGGCATATTGGAGAGGCAACGAAAAGAACAAAATGCTTCAAAGAGTTTATGTCTTTGGATATGAAACAAAAGAACAACTAGACGAACATCTTCATATGCTTGAAGAAGCAAAGAAGCGCGACCACAGAAAACTTGGCAAAGACTTGGGACTATTCTTCATTTCAGAGTATGCACAAGGTATGCCATTCTTCATGCCAAAGGGGCTTACGCTTAAAAATGAACTTGTGTCATTCTGGAGAGAAATTCACAAAAAAGCAGGGTATATTGAAATTGAAACACCAATGGCAATGAATAGACAACTTTGGGAAGTATCGGGGCACTGGGACCACTACAAAGACAATATGTATACATTTAATGTGGAAGATGATACATTTGCCATAAAGCCTATGAATTGCCCAGGCGGAATGTTGTATTATCTTCAAAACAAACATTCATACAAAGAATTTCCACTTCGTGTTGGTGAACTTGGAAAGGTGCACAGACACGAAGCAAGCGGAACACTAAACGGGCTTTTAAGAGTAAGATGTTTCACACAAGACGATGCCCACATTTTCATGCTCCCAGAGCAAATTGAAGGCGAAATCGAAAATGTTATGAAACTTGTTGACGAAACATACAAGACATTTGGACTAACATACAATGTTGAACTTTCAACCATGCCAGACAATCACATTGGTGACATTGCAACATGGCAACAAGCAGAAGGTGCTTTGAAAAATGCTCTTGAAAAAATGAACCTTGCTTACAAAATAAACGAGGGTGACGGTGCTTTCTATGG
>CAKVNA010000175.1 GCA_934776915.1 uncultured Clostridia bacterium | reverse complement strand
TTGTTTTCTTGGCGTAACTTTCTGTCTTTGGCTTTTCCTTTGCGGGCTTTGAATGTTTACGCTCAAACTTGCTTGGAGTTTTGTTTATGTTGTGGATAATGTCATAGTCCATTCTCTTTACGGGGTCGCGCAATGTGCAATATGCTTCGGAAATGCTTGCCATGTAACTTTCGGCGAACTTTTTATCGCCGACATAGCGGTCTGGGTGATACATTGACGCAAGCGAAATAAACGCCCTTTTAATTTCTTCTGGCGTTGCATTTGGCTTTATCCGTAGTATTTCATAAAAGTTTTCCACAATTTATTGTAACTCATTTTTATTTTTTTTGCAATTCTTTAATTGCATTTATAAATAAAATCCCAACAAAAATGTTGAGATTCCATTTTTTCTATCAAATTATTGTTAAATATCATAAAATCAACGGGAAAATGCTTTACTTTGTTGAATAATTAAAACAAACTACTTACTTCAAAATTTTTTTAAGGAAAAGCCCCGTCTTGCTATCTTTTGCTTTGGCGATTTGTTCTGGAGTTCCGTGTGCGACCACTTCGCCGCCCCTATCTCCGCCGTTTGGGCCCAAGTCAATGATATAGTCGGCAATTTTAATAACATCAAGATTATGCTCAATGACAACAACTGAATTGTTTTTGTCAACAAGTTTTTGTAGAATGTTAACAAGATTGTTAATATCATAACTATGAAGTCCCGTTGTAGGCTCATCAAGAATGTAAAGAGTTTTGCCTGTGTCCCTTTTGCAAAGTTCGCTGGCAAGTTTAACTCTTTGGGCCTCGCCGCCGCTTAGAGTTGTGGCACTTTGTCCAAGTTTGATATATCCTAGACCCACATCATAAAGACTTTGAACCTTATTTCTTATTGAAGGCAAATTTTCAAAGAATTTTAATGCTTCTTCAACACTCATTTCAAGCACATCACTTATGCTTTTGCCCTTATATTTAACTTGCAGAGTTTCCCTATTATATCTTTTGCCACGACAATATGGGCAAGGCACATAAACATCGGGCAAGAAATACATCTCTACTTTTTTCTCGCCATCACCCTCGCAATTTTCGCATCTGCCGCCTTTAACATTAAAACTAAATCTGCCGCTTGTATATCCTCGTTCTTGTGCATCTGGAGTGGAAGCAAAGAGGTCACGAATAAGTGTGAAAAGTCCAATATATGTTGCAGGGTTGCTTCGTGGAGTTCTGCCGATTGGCGATTGGTCAATGTTAATAACTTTGTCAATCTGCTCAACGCCTTTTATGCTTCTATATTTCCCTTCTTGCAAACTAGAGTGCATAACTTGATTGGAAACGGCTGGGAACAAAACTTCATTTATAAGACTAGATTTTCCACTTCCGCTAAGTCCCGTGACAACTGTTAGGACTCCCAATGGAATGTCAACCTTTATGTTTTTAAGATTGTTTTGTTTTACGCCAGATAGGGTTAAATATCCTTGTGGTTTTCTTCTTTTCTTTGGAATTTCAATCTTCAGTTCGCCCGTAAGATACTTTCCAGTCAGCGACTCTTTGCACGCCATAATATCCTTTGGTGTGCCACAAGCCACAACTTTACCCCCAAATTCCCCCGCTTTTGGACCAAGGTCAACAACATAGTCTGCACTTCTTATTGTATCTTCGTCGTGCTCAACAACAATAAGCGTATTCCCTAAATCACGCAATTTTTTCAGCGAATTTAGCAATTTTTCGTTGTCATATTGGTGAAGTCCAATGCTTGGTTCGTCAAAAATATACAAAACGCCAACCAGTCCGCTGCCAATTTGAGTT
>CAKVNA010000174.1 GCA_934776915.1 uncultured Clostridia bacterium | reverse complement strand
TTTTTCAAAACATGTTCCAAGTTTTCGTTTTGTTTTTTTGTTTCCTCCACAATGTTGAGCAACCCAAAATTTTGAGGCTTTGAGCGTTTTATGGCAATAATTGATAATATGACACTTAAAACACTCACCCCTAAAATTGCAAAAAGCAAGATTTGTTCCATAATTTCCTCCGATACAGATAAATTATATCAAATGCTTTGCAAAAGATAAAGGCTTTTGTGGCACATTTTCTGACGAATGCGATTGACAGGTTTTTTATATAATGATAAACTATATGTATGAAAAAATTTTGGACAGTTTTGCTAAGAATAACAATGATTGTGTCTTTAATTGGGATACTAATCTTTGCTGGCGTTGCAATTTTGAAAAACAGAAATATTGCATATGAGGCATATGACTACATTTCAACTGGCATCGAAAGAGAAAACTTTGACGACTCATTGGATAAGTTTAGGACAAATGTGCTTTACAAATATGGCGGGGCAGACGACAAATACATGTCACTTGTAAATTCCGCTGTGACTAGAGGGCTTTCTGGCTGCAAAACATATCTTGACTATATGTCCGTCTTGCCAGAGGTCACAAAGGGCGAGCAAGACAATGCGGAAAGGTGCTTTGACGATTTTGTTTCTGCATATCATGCAACACTTACTAGTTATGACACATATATGGAAGCATATACAAATGCCCGTGCACAAGGCGGAAGCCAAACTGCCGTTGCGATTATGGAAAGCAAAGAGGGTAACCTCGTTTCAACATACATCGTCTGTTACAACAAACTTACAAGTCTTCTTTTGTCCCTTCACGACATTGTTTCAAAATATGCCTTTGAAGGAGAGATGACATTTGAAGCACAATCGCCAGTTATCTCCGCTGGACTTGCCCAAAAGGCAATTATAAGTGTATTCCGTGGCACAAGCAGGGACGAATGGCTCGACATTTATTCCACGAACAATCAAGATATAAAAAATTATGAAAACTATGTTACAAATTCCACATTTTTTTCGTCAAATCAAGAAGTCGCATCAACAGACTTTAAAAACTTTGTAAACAACATTAACTCTCTTGACACCTATTCTTGGGCAAGAGATTATGAAAGTTACACAGCCACTTTGATTGGCGAAAGAAAAGCGAAATCTGAAAAAGCATATTCTTATCTTGTAAATCAAATTATCCGCAGCGGGTTGTAAAATTGCTAAATAAAGGAGAACTCTCTTGAAAAAATTTCTATCATTTATGTTAATAATGATGTGCTTGTTTGGCGTTGGCATGCTTACAGGGTGCGGTGGCGGAAAGACGGCGGAAGAAGTCAATTCGCTCTTTGACACAGTGCAAGCAAACTACACAACAAACAACTTTTTGTCCGTTTCCATTGACTCTTCAAAAGTTGTTCCAGCAGGCAGCGAATTAGACAGCGACAAAGCCTATATTTTTCCTCTTGTCTATGAGAAATATTTAACAAGCACCAGCGGCTTTGTGTTTGACATTGCAAAAAGACAAGGCGGCAAACTTGTCACAGACGCAAACGGCTTTACAAACAAGGAGTTGGGTGAAATTTACACTTCGCTTGAAGCACTTTTAAACTCTCTTAACACCCTTCGTGAGGAAATTCAAGTTTTTGAACAAAGCAGTGGCAATTTGCACTATAAAGAACTTGTTGGAACATACAACAATGTTATTCAAAATTCAATAAATCTCACTTCAACATATTCTTCCATTTATTTTACACACAACCCACTCGACTTTTCTTCAACGGACAAACTTTCAAACGACTCCGTCAGAAACATGGTG
>CAKVNA010000173.1 GCA_934776915.1 uncultured Clostridia bacterium | reverse complement strand
AGATACAAGAGCATATTCCGCCATGACACGAATAACTGTTAAGATTGTGCCTTCCTTTGGCTTTGTGACCGCTTTGTAGGCAACATCAGCACCTTCTTTCATTGCATGGGCGAAGTCCTTTGTTTTGAGTTCTTGGCAAGTTCTCATGACAGTGCTCATGCCCTTTAGAATTTGTGACAAGATAACGCCAGAGTTCCCCCTAGCACCACGCAATGCGCCCTTTGTCACAGCCTCTGCCAAAGAGTCAAAATTGTTGTTTGGACATTCGTTTACTTCCTTAGTTGCAGATTTAAATGTCAAGTTCATATTTGTTCCAGTGTCGCCATCTGGCACTGGAAAGACATTTAAAGAGTCAACATATTTTCTATTTTCATCAAGCAATGTAGAAGCCGATAGAATCATTTTTCTGAACATTGCACCATTCACGGTTTTCTGCACTTCTATCCTCCAAAGATAAAACCAAAAGACAGACAGTCTGCCTTCCTATATTATAAAAAGAAAATCAGACCCTAACCCCGATGACTTTTATGTTCACAGCGTCAACAATCATGCCCGTAAACTTTTCAACGCTATATTTGACGGTGCTTTTTACGCTGTCGCAGACGGCAGTTATGGAAACACCATACTTCAATATAACATTGAGGTCAACAGTTATGTGATTGTCAAGGCTTTGAATTTTTACGCCTCGAGAAAAAGATCTGGTCTTAAAAAGTTCGCCAAAACTTTCCTTCGTGCCTTTTGCAACAAGGTCCACCACGCCATAACATTCGAGTGCGTTGAAACCAGCGACAACTGCAATAGCGTTGTTGTCGATCGTTATGTCACCAAAAGCATTTGAAGTTTTAACAAACATAAATAACTATCCTTTTTTTGCCTAAAATACACAATTATCCTAGGCTACAGGATATATAATACAACAAAATTTCATTTGTTGCAAGCAAAACTTACTACTTTTTCAAATTTTATTCTTCAATTTTTATGTAGTGCTTTTTAAGAAGCAACTTTAAAAAGAGTTTTAGCCCTTTTGGTGCTTTGATACAATAAATTCTCATTATTCACCCCGCTTTGTATATTGTATGCCCTATTGGGGGTTTTTGCCACAAAGGCTTTCTACATCATTCTGTTTGCAAAAAAAGAGTTTAAAACTAAACTCTCCTTTTTATAGAACTGGAAAAAAGATTCTACACTTTATGCTTCGTGAATAGACTGAGCGGTCTTGGCTCTATCGCTGCTTGCATAAAGGTGTGACCCCATAACAACAATGTTCGTCCCATGGGTTTTAAGTTCTGGAGCAAGGTCTATGGTCACTCCACCGTCAACTTCGACCACAAGGTTCACCCCCTGCCTTGCAGTCGATTGCATCAATTCGTCGAGTTTGTTAAAGGTGCTTGGGATAAATTTCTGACCACTTTTCCCCGGCTCGACACTCATTACAAGCACCATGTCGCAAAGGGGCAACAAATTTATGATTTTGTCGGCGGAAGTGTCAGGATTGATTACAACGCCGCATTTTACGCCCATTGATGAAATTTTTTTAAGCACTTCGGCGGTGTTTTCTTTGCACGCCTCGTAATGCACCGTGATATAATCCGCACCCGCCTTTTTAAAGGCTTCGACATATTTTTCGGGATTTATAATCATCAAATGGCAATCTAAGGGAAGGTTCGTCCTCTTTCTTAAATCCGCCACCATTTTTATACCGAAAGTAATGTTTGGCACAAACACGCCGTCCATTACGTCGCAATGAATTAAATCTGCGCCGCATTTTTCGATATTTTGCACTTCCTTGCCCATTTCGGC
>CAKVNA010000172.1 GCA_934776915.1 uncultured Clostridia bacterium | reverse complement strand
CATAGTAAGAAGTCATAGAAACTTAATTTTTGACATTATAAGAGTTAAACTTTTTATTGTATTATATAAGTGAGACAATTTAGTCATATTGTATAGTTGACTTATAATATAATAATAACATGGAAAAGGTGGGGCAAGTTGACTGCGGGGACTATAAATCTCTGGAGCAGAAATATATTGAAAACCGATTTAGCGAATGTAAGAAAAAGCATTTTAGAAAAGGTCTTATAATATTTATTTCTGTTGCAGTAAGCATAATTGCTTGCCTTTTTTGCTATGCCAAATTTGTAGTTGCTCCTGTTGTGTGGGAGTATGGGGAATCTGGGGTTGAGAAAATGCTGGTTGTGTCAAGCAATAATGCAATAACTTCCATAAACACAACACAGTATGATGACTTAACAACAATAACTTATGATAATGCAAATAGGATAACATCAATAGTAACAAATTCTGCAAAGATAAATGAACTTGCAAACACTCTTGCCGCAAAGACACAAGAAGAACTTGATAATCAGTCATCACTTGGTCTGAGCATTCCACTTGGCACTTGTTCGGGGATATCATTTCTTGCGGGGCGTGGGGGAAATGTGTCACTTTCCGTTCAGCCACATGGCAATGTCATATGCAGATTTTACTCAACCTTTGTTAGTTCTGGGATAAATCAGACATTGCATAGAATTTGGGTTAGTGTTGAAAGTGAAGCCAATCTTGTTCTGCCGTCTGGAGCAAGGACAATACATAAGCAAGTGGAATATTTGGTGGCGGAATGTGTTATTGTGGGAGAAATTCCAGAAATGTATCTTAATGGCAAGATTTATGTAAATTAAAAATATTAAGAGAAAGTTTGAAATAATGGTTGACATTTTTTTCATAAATGTTAATATATTATCGTTAAGAAAATTTTGAATGACCTAGACCATATGGTGGCGGGAGTGTTTAAAATTTTATAAAAGCGATAATGAAAGACCAGTAGTGTTGTCGGGAACTACCCAACAATCAAAAAAGAGAGAACTTTCGCCATTGAGGCGTGCTGAAAAAAGTTTGTTGATTGTGACGCATGAATTCACTTTCTAGCCTCCAACTGAAATAATAGTAGGATTGGACGGGTTTGCCCGTAATAGCATAAATGAGGGTCTTTGGACTAAAATTAGGTGGTACAGCGGAGAATTTCGCCCTAATGCAAAAAGGGGAGGAATTCTCTTTTTATTTAATAAGGAGTTAGTATGGAAAATTTGGAAGAATTGCTTGCTAAGGCAAAAGAAAAACTTGCGAAGATTAAAGAAAGCGGAGAACTCGGCTCATTTTATCAAGAGTATCTTGGCAAAAATGGCGTAATAACGGGTGTTCTAAAAGGCATGAAAGATTTGCCAAATGAAGCAAAAAAGTCATTTGGTGAGACAGTAAATAAGGCAAAAACTGCCATTCAGACAATGCTTTCCGAGCGTGAGATGAAGATTGCAGAAGAAAGATTGCAAAGAAGAATTGATGCAACAAAAGACATTGACCTAACTGTGCCTTCAAAGGTTAGAAAGGGAAGTTTGCACCCAATAACCATTGTGCAAAAGGAAGTTGTAGATATATTTTTAAGCATGGGCTTCGCAGTGGAAGATGGCAATGAAATTGAAACAGAATATAACAACTTTGAAGCAGTCAATGTTCCTAAAAATCACCCAGCAAGAGATATGCAAGACACTTTCTATCTTGACAATGGACAAGTGCTTAAAACTCACACTTCTGCTGCTCAAAACAGAATTATGAGAAAATATGGTGCACCACTTAAAGTTATTTTCCCAGGAAGATGTTTTAGAAATGAAGAACTTGATGCCAGTCATGAAAATACATTCTTCCAAAT
>CAKVNA010000171.1 GCA_934776915.1 uncultured Clostridia bacterium | reverse complement strand
GATATATTAAGAAGTGTTTATGAAAAATTGAACATTGCTCAAATTATAAACAAAGCAACAAATTGGAGTGAAATTGCAGGAACAAGTTTTTATAAAGTTACTTGGAACAACTGCGGAGGCAAGAAGATTTTTGACAAAGACGGCAAAAGTATTTTTGAAGGGGAAGTGCAGGTTGATGTGGTGTCACCTTATGAAATTTATCCAGACAGCGCTGACCACGAGGACATTGAAAACTGCGAAAGTATTATTCATGCCAAAAAATTTTCACGAAAGGCTATTAAAAACATTTGGGGCGTGGATATCCTAAAAGAAAGTGATGATGATATGTTTGTTGTGGTGGAAAGATATGAAAGTCCGTCTGTTGAATATCCAGAGGGGAGAGTGGTTGTCGTGTGCGAGGACAAACTTTTGTATGTGGGTGAACTTCCATACATAAACCTTGCCGACAAGAAGCGTGGTTTTCCGTTTGTTAAGCAAGTGTGTTTGAGAGTCACTGGCTCATTTTGGGGCAAAAGCGTAGTTGAAAAGATTATTCCTGTTCAAAGGGCATACAATGCTGTGCGAAACAGAAAACATGAATACTTAAACAGAATAAGCATGGGAGTTTTGACAGTGGAAGAAGGCTCTGTTGACATAACAGCACTTGAAGATGATGGGCTTGAACCTGGGCGAATCGTTGTTTATAGGCAAAATGCAACACCACCAAAATTTTTGGAAGAGGAAAAATTTCCAGAATGTTTTGAAAATGAAGAAGGAAGGCTTTTAAGTGAATTTTCACAAATTAGTGGAGTGAGTGATATGCTTAACTCTGATTATTCACTTAAAAATATGAGTGGAACGGCTCTTGAGATTTTGGTTGAACAAAACACTCAACGACTTTCCGCTTCTATTGACGAAATTAAGATTGCAACTAAAAATGTTGCAAAAATGATTTTGCGACTTTACAAACAGTTTGCTGTTGTGCCAAGACTTAAAGTTCTTGAAAACGGCAAAGACAGTGTTGTTTGTTGGAAAAACTCTGACCTTGGGCTTGAGGATATTAAGTTTATGAGTGACAGTTTGCTTGATGAGAGTGTTGCAAGCAAAAGAGATTATTTGCTCAAACTTCTTTCATCAGGAATTTTAAAAGACAAAAATGGAAACATTGACGAAAGCTTTAAGCAAAAGATTTTGTCTTTAGTTTAAAAATAAGAAATTTAAAAGGAAATAAAAAGATGGAAAATGAAGAAAGATTGGAACAACCTGACAAGGTTTTGGCCTTAGACGGAGATGTGGAAATATTTGAAAAGGAAGGGACAGAAATCTCAGGCTCCAATGATTTGGGCAAGTTTAAAGACCCTAAGGCTCTTTTTGTTGCCTATAACAATTTGCATGGCGAATATACAAGGAAGTGTCAACTTTTGTCCGCCTTGCAGAAAAAACTTGAGGACAATGAAAAAATGTCTTTGAAGGAGGAAAACTTGGACAATGAAGAAAAATCTTCACCCAAAGACTCTTGCCTAGAAGACAGATTTTCACCCGAAAGTAAAAGGGTGACGGAAGAAACTTCTTCTGACACTGGTGAAAATAAAATTCACGAGGAAGTTTTGACCGAAGAAGAAAAGAAGGAATCTTTGAAGGAATATGTGATGCAAAACGCTGACTTACGTGACTATGTTGTTGCCAAGTTTTTTGACGAAAATGTGTTGCCTGTTTCACCAAAACTTATTGGAAGCGACAAGGGAAGTGCTGTGGCATTTGCTCCCGCTTCCAAGCCAAAGACCCTTGCAGAAGCAGAAGTTTTGGCAAAAGACCTATTAAAAAACAACAAAAAATAAAAAAAATTAAGGAGAATAATCTATTATGGTTACATTATCAAG
>CAKVNA010000170.1 GCA_934776915.1 uncultured Clostridia bacterium | reverse complement strand
TCTCACGCTTTTGTGCTTCTTGAGAAAGTTTTTTGTGGTCTTTATGATTGTAGCCCTGATTGCCAATTTCATGCCCAGCATTGTAAATTTTCTCCAACATTTCGCCATTTTTTGCCACCCAACAGCCGCCGACAAAAAAAGTCGTCTTAACACCCTCCTCCTCAAGAGTTTTTAACATGTCGTCAAGATATTCCGTCCCCCAATAAACATTTATCATAAGGCTCACCTTGCCACTTTCCCTATCGCCATTGTAAATTGGAGCAAAAGTTTGAGCCGTTTGAGGCAAAATGGGCACAAAAATAGTTAGTGCCAAAATACAAAGCACTGCAAGCCCAAGCAAAACATTGCATGTGCCGTGAACAAATTTCTTTTCATTTTTAGAACTTACAAACCCAAAAATCTTCATATTTCATATATATGCTCGCTTGCTCAAATAATATTTGTCCAAAAAGCATTTTTCACTTATCTTTCCCCACAATTTTGTCCTTTTTCTCGCATTAAAGTCCATTTTGTTATTTATTTATTCAATTTGCCCATTGAAATGTGGGAAAATGTATGATATTATCTTGTTAGAAAAAAGCCGAAAAAAGTAGATTATAGAACTTTTGCAAAAAATCATATAATGCAATAAAATAGATATTTTTGAGGGGAAAAAATGAACACAGAAAAAAATAGAATTGGAAGAATTATAAAACTTGCAGAAATGGTAGTTCTTGCCGAACGCTCAATAAAACGCAGTTCGTTTTGCAAAGAAAAGCCCGATACTTCAAAAGCAGAACACACTGTTGAATTTGCTAAGAATTTGATATATGAATCACTAATTCCACTGCAAGATTACGAAAGAGAAAAAATTTTAACACAAATTTCATATTATTCCAGTTCTCTACAAAAAAATATGGGAACTGACGAACTTTGGTGGATAAAAGACGACATTTCCCTAACAAGAATTTCAGACCCTATTTTGACCATTGAAGCATGCAACAAAGTTCGTTCTATTTGTGAAGAATTGTTTGCTGAAACTGAATCGCCAGCGATGTAGTTTTGTGCAAAGATACAAACTTAATTTTGGGTATTGAAATTTGTGACTTTAGATGATAAAATGATACACAGATAAGGAGAAAAATTATGGAAGAAGAAGTTTTGAACTCTATAAAAGAAAGTGACGCTTTGGTGCCTCAAGACAAAGTTGTAAATAGACTTGTTGAATTGTCAGAAAAGCATGCGAATTCAAAAGAAAAGATATTTGACATTTTATATAATATGGTTGACGAAGAAAGACAAGCAACCTTCGCTGCCCTTGACAAAAAGGCTGCAGAATATCAAGAAATAATACAAAACCTCAGTGCTGATGACATTTCGTTTCAATTTATATACTCAACAAGTCAAAAATCAAAAGCAAGTTTGGCTGTAAAGTCAATGTACTATGACGAACTTGCAGACCTTTATGCCTTTGAAATGCTTAGAATTGTAAACAGTGCAAACGAAAGCATTGAAAAGTGCAAAGAAGGGCGAGAAGAATTTAGAACGGAACTTAAAGCGTTGTCCCCTGCCGACAGAAAAGGCTTGCACGAAGCAACAGTCATGAAATATTTGGGACTTGGAAGCTTGCATGACCACTGCAGCGACCTTGAAGCAGAAGACGACTTCCAAAAAGCAATCTGCTACAACTTTATGAACAATATGCTCACAGAAATTGAAGAAGAAAGCAAAGAAGCCGAACAAGCACCAGAAATGTGATTTTTTGTGCAAAGTTACAAATTTAAATTTGGTTATTGAAGTTTAAAGTATTTAATGATAAAATAACCACAGATAAGGAGAAAAATTATGAGAAAAATTGAAGATGTCGTAAATGAGCTTATTAGCATAGAGGCTGCAGAATAT
>CAKVNA010000169.1 GCA_934776915.1 uncultured Clostridia bacterium | reverse complement strand
GAAAAAGAGCACTAACAAATTTATTATTAGTAGGTCATAAACTACGAGGAGTTATGAAAGATGAGTAGATCATTAAAGAAAAAACCATACGTTGAACAAAGATTGTTCAATCGCATCAAAGAAATGAACGAGTCTAACACAAAGAAACCTGTGAAAACTTGGTCAAGAGCATCTGTCATTTATCCAGACTTCGTTGGACACACAATCGCTGTTCACAATGGAAAGAAGCACATTCCAGTTTATTGCACAGCCGAAATGGTTGGACATAAACTTGGCGAATTTGCTCCAACCAGAACTTTTAGAGGCCACGGCGCAGACAAGGCTAAAGGCAAATAAGGAGAAGGGAAATGGCAAAGAGAATTAAAGAAAAAACAGAAAAAATAAACCAAACTCGTGATACAAGACCATATGCAAAGACAAAGTTTTTAAGACTTAGTTCTTCAAAACTTGACATTGTTATGGACCTTGTAAGAGGAAAGGGCTACAATGAAGCAGTTGCTATTTTGAAAAACACTCCAAACAAAGCTGCTGATCTTATTTGCAAAGTGGTTGAATCTGCTGGTGCAAATGCTGAAAACAACAAAGGACTTAACAAACAAGACCTTTATGTTGCAGAAATTTACTCTGGTCAAGGCCCAACTTATAAAAGACAAAACATTCGTGGCAGAGGCAAAGTTGACCAAATCTTAAAAAGAACAAGCAATATAACTGTTATATTGGACACAGTTAAGTAAGGGAGAGCATAGATATGGGACAAAAAGTTAGTCCAAACGGACTTAGAATAGGTATCAATAAGGGCTGGAGTTCCTTGTGGTATGTTGGCAAAGCTGATTTTGCTAAATATCTTAAAGAAGATAACACCATAAGAACTTTTATCAAGAAAAAATACTTTGCTTGCGCTATTTCAAAAATTGTTATTGAAAGAACTGCAAAGAGAGTTATCGTTTCTATCTACACCGCTCGCCCAGGTGTTCTTATTGGACAAAAAGGTGCTGGCGTTGAAGCCCTCAAAAAAGAAATTATGAAATTGACTTCTGCTGATTCAATTTCAATCAACATCAAAGAAGTTAAAAATCCAGACGCAGACGCAACTTTGATTGCTGAAAGCATTGCAAACCAACTTGAAAAGCGTGTTCACTTTAGACGTGCTATGAAAATGGCTATGCAAAAAGCAACAAAAGCGGGTGTCAAAGGTATCAAAACTATGGTTGCTGGCCGTCTTGACGGGGCAGACATTGCTAGAACAGAACAATATCACCAAGGAAGCCTTCCTCTTCAAACTTTGAGAGCTGATATTGACTATGGTTTTGCACAAGCCAAAACAACATTCGGTATTTTGGGTGTTAAAGTTTGGGTATATAACGGTGAGATTTTCTCAAAGAAAGTTCCTGCTGAAAAAGGAGGTAACGTCTAATGTTAATGCCAAAAAGAGTGAAAAGAAGAAAAGTTCAACGTGGCAGAATGAGAGGTGTTGCAACCCGTGGAAACAAGCTCGCTTATGGCGACTATGGTTTGCAAGCAACTGAACCATGCTGGATTACTTCCAATCAAATTGAGGCCGCGCGTATCGCTATGACAAGATACACAAAGCGTGGTGGCAAAGTGTGGATTGATATTTTCCCAGACAAGCCAATCACTAAAAAACCTGCCGAAACTCGTATGGGTAGCGGAAAGGGAAACCCAGAATATTGGGTTGCAGTTGTAAAACCTGGCAGAGTGCTCTTTGAAATTAAGGGCGTTGACGAGGCTGTTGCAAAAGAAGCTTTAAGACTTGCTTCTCACAAACTTCCTTGCGTAACCAAGATTATCTCCAGAGAACAATCCACTGCTAAAACTGAAGAAAACATTGTGGAAGGTGGTGCAGTTTAATGAAAATAAAAGATATTAGAAGCATGAC
>CAKVNA010000168.1 GCA_934776915.1 uncultured Clostridia bacterium | reverse complement strand
CAGCAGTGCTGACACTGGGAAAAACCTCATCATAAAGTTAAGGAATTTGTATTTTGCTCCTACGATGTAATATGGCTTTGTCTTTTTCTTATTGCTTATTTTGACCAATTTTTTTGCCACGCACTCGGGTTTCATTCGCTTGTCTTCTCTGCCGTCAATTCCCTCCGTGGCGTTCTTTATTCTATCTCCATAACGCTCATTTGTTTCATAATTTTTCACTCTGTTTTTGGTGAAATTTGTTTTGACATCACCTGGACAAACCGCAACGACATCAATGCCTAGTGGCTTGCACTCCATTCGCATGCAATTTGAAAGCATGGAAACAGCCGATTTGCTTGAACAATAATATCCCCTGTATGGAAGTGGAAACAATGCACACGCACTGCTTATATTTATTATTTTGCTGCCCTTTGGCATATATTTTAGGGCGTATTTATAGCAATAAATTGTGCCGAACAAATTTACATCATACATATTTCTTATTTGTTCGCTATTTATAAGTTCCAAAGCCCCAGAAATTCCAAAGCCAGCATTGTTTATCAAAATATCAATCTTTCCAAACTGCTGACCGATTTTTTCAAAGACTTCTTTTACATTTTGTTCATTTGAAACATCACAAGCATAAAAATTTTTGCTTTCCCCGTCATCGTGCCTTGCAAGTGAACAGACTATGTCGCCATTACGCTCAAACATTTCCCTTGTCACCTTGCCGATGCCGCTTGTTGCACCTGTGATAACAACAATTTTCCCCATTTTGCTCTCCAAGTCAAAATTATATATATAATGATAACAAAAAATGGCACAAATAACAAATGTTTGCACCATTTTTTCGTTATTTTTCATTTAAAGTTGCAAAAAGTGTTGCATTTTGCTCGGAAATTTTAAACATTGCCTTTTTGAGCGTTGAAGTTTTGAGATTTGAGTTTCCTTTTGTCATGATTGTGTCATTTATTGTGCTTGTGATAAATTTTAATGTTTCAATAATAGCATTTTTATCAGTTGTGGACAATTTCGTCTTCAATTTTATAAAATTTTCCTCGAAATTCCTAGATTTTTGATACAAAGCAGCAAGATTTGCGTTAAGCGAACCAAGTGGCAACGCTCCGTCATCATATTGCAAAATTAGGTCATAAATGGATAGCACGATTTCTCGAGGAAAATGTAAAATTTGTTCAATTTCTCTCTTATATTTGCCTTGATAAGCAAAATCTAACTCTGGAATTTTATAATTTATAATTCTGGCGTTGTTTCCCGCTGCACAAAGGTTGTCCCTTATTTCTTGAGCCTCGATAAGCGTGGGATAACTGGCACAAATGACAAAAAATTCACCACTTTGATACACTTCACCCATTCCACCCTGTTTTCTCACACTTTCAGCAGCCGTTTTGGCGTCAATTTCTGTTTCATAGTCACAAATTGACACGCAATAGAGTGTATTTGCTGGAATTTCTATTCTGGAACGGACAAAGAGGCTTCCCTCGTGAGTTATTACACTGGACACAAAATCTGACGCAACAAAACACACAAAGCAAAACAAAATTGTGCCAAAAATTGCAACAAATATGCCAATTTTTGACCTATTTTGCAAGGAATTATGTGATTTTGATAAATTTTTCCGCTTTTTAAAAATTTTTTTTGAAAAATATGTCACTAAAACTTGAAACCGCCTTTTTTGGGTTGTAAAATAGAATTGTAATGCTTAGTTTTTTGCAAACAAACGACCACAAGACATGTATTTGTTTTGTGGTTTTTGGCATGTTTATTTGTATGATTTTGGGCATATTTATATGAAAAAAGGAGATAAAAAAATGATTTATGAACCGCTGTTTGACAGAATTTTGGCAAAAAGTCTTGACATGGAAGAAAAGACTTCAAGTGGCATCGTTCTTGGAAAAACCAGCGAACAAGGGGCTGTGAAGGCGTGTGT
>CAKVNA010000167.1 GCA_934776915.1 uncultured Clostridia bacterium | reverse complement strand
ATAAACAGCAGCCCCAAGACGATGTAATTTATAATTAAAGTTCTTTTTTTCAATTAAGCACTCCCTTATTTTAGTGGGTTTATATCATCACAAAAGGATGTAAGCTCGCTATCTGTCAAACCATTTGATGTGTGCATTGACCTAAGTTTTGTCCAATCCTTTCAAGACAACAGTTTCATTACTTCTTCAACATCAACCAGTTGTTCAAGTTGCCTTCTATATTTAAAGTGGCTAAAGCCGAACATAACGCTTATAAGCTTGTTGTTACTGAATTCAATAGCAATATAGCACTCTTTTTCAAGTCTAGGAATATAAAACTTTTCACCCTCAAGATAAAAACATTTCTTTGTAAAATTATAAAATTGATTTTTAACTTTCTCTTTTTGATTTATATTATTCATTTCAATATTTCTAATCAAATAGCAATTATCATAAACTTCTTGTTCACTAACTTCTTTTGCATTGAAAGAATTTATAAACAAATCTTTTATATTTTCTTCATTATAAACACCGTTATATTTTTTTATTATATTGTTAAATTCACTTGTGCCGTTATCACTCATATATTGTGAAAAAAAAGGAACAAATGAATATATTTTATCAATTTCACTTTTATCAAAATCGCACTGGAATTCATCAGGGATAAAGATTTCTCTTATCGTGTTATCTTCATAATAACTGGCTATAATAAATACTTTTTCGCCTTTATCAAATACATAACAAATGTATGTATCGTTCTCATTTATTAAATAGCCTGATATTTCAGAAATTCTTTTAGAGTAAAACAAGTTAGGAAACATTTTTACAGCATTTTTTAAACTTGAAAAATCTATTGCCATATAACTTTCGCTCATATACTCCGAAAATTCTTCTATTGTTTTGAATTTTTCCATAACACCCCCACTACTTTCTAACTGGCAAACCAAAGAATGAATGAGCAGAATTGTTTACTCTGATATAACTATGATTTCTAAGTGTATGATAATGATAAAATGAAAATGGTGAAATCTTGTGGATCTCTGCCATGTATGGAGTATATTGCTTACTCAATTCATCTTTTCCCCCTGGGACAAATCCAGCCCCTTCAACACACCTTTCAGCTGTCGATGAGAATGGTGACCAAACAGAACCGCCTCGTTTTATCCAATTACGTGCGTTTTCATAATTTGTAAATTTATACATAATTGGAATAAAACCAGCCCCCGTTATAGTCCCGCACAACAAATAGCAATCTTTTCGTTTTTTTGCCACCTCATATATTTCCTTAGCCAAAGCCTCAGTTAACGATATTGTTCCAGCCAGTGCTATTGCAGTTATTTGCCCAAGCATAAGTTTAATTCTTTCCCAGAAAGAAATGACTCCATCTCGAACTCCATCAACTAATGTCCTGATATCATTAGCAATAGTTTTTGCGTTCGCGGCAACAACAATAGTAATTGCAGTAACAACACACACCGCTATAATTTGCTTTATAGTGAGTGTCGCAATAAAAGCAAAAAGTGCGAAACACTCATTCATATTATCTTCATCTAGTTGCGTAAAAACATCGATCTCATTCCCATCTTGGTCAATAAGAAGATATCTATCATTTGTTTCGTCATACCATGTACTAAAAGATTCTGAAATAGTTCCAACACTTGTTCCATCGACAATTACATCTTTCTCTATAGTAATTTCATCTGTATTTTTGTTAATTTGTGAGGAATACTTTTCCTTTACATCCTCATTTTCATAGTTTGTGTTTAACAAAGTCTACTTATCAACATTAACCTCGCCACAAAAACCAATATAATCATCATTTTCAAAAGTTTCAATGCTGTCAAACTTTTCCTTTAGTTCCGCAGCTTTTTCTTCATACGATAAGGTACCAATTTCGCTGACATTCACATTTCTGACTGCGATTTCCGTTTTTGAGTTTATGTATCCCGACATAAGAAACGATAAACTCACAATAATTGCCATAAATATAGATATAATTATTGCTTTCTTTTTAAATATT
>CAKVNA010000166.1 GCA_934776915.1 uncultured Clostridia bacterium | reverse complement strand
TATCAAATTCTTCGTCAAGAGAAGTTTTAAGTTTTTTAGTATGAGAGCGAACTTGACCATTGACTAAAAGAGTGCCGACAAAGTGACCGCCGTCATGATAAACTTTAAAAAACTGTTCTTGACCAACTTTGCGTTGACTATCACAGACACCAACGCCTTTTTTAAAGTATGGATACAAATCGTCAAAGGAAGTTAACTCTTCAACTAGGGCATTATTTGTTAACATTTTTTTTTCTTCCTATTAAATAAATTTTAAACTTTACAAATTTTTCCTTATTTGCTAAAATAAAGAAAATTTGGGAGTTAAAGTATGAAAAATATTGAATTTTATAACATTCAAGCAAAAAAATGTAATATAATTAAATGGGTTTCTTTAATATGCTCGATTATAACTTTTATTTTAGAATTCGCATTAAGCCTTAATGGAATAGACTTATTTACACCTTTTGGTTATATACTTTCAATTATCTGGATAAGTGGAATTATTGTATTTGTTATATATAATAAAAAACAAGAAAGATTAAACAAAAGAATTGAAAAAATGAATTTAATAACAGAAGCAATAGAAGACAGTAGAAATCAATACTTAAAGTAAGAGTTTAAGAGAGAGCTTTAATGACTTTAAACTCTCTCTTATTTTTTATAAGTCTAAATTATCTAAATTGTCATATAAATTGTCCATTTTACTTTTATTTGACTTAATAAAGTTTCTTTTCGATTGATGCTTTTCTCTAAAATCATTCATTTCTCTTAAAGCTCGCTCTTTGGAAATAAACAATTTTCTTTTTAAGGCACGTTCATGTTCAGCACGTCTTTCAAGAGCAACTCTTTGCTTATAGCGATAGTTACTATCTTTTAATCTACCAAAACCAGACAATGTATTTTTAGATGTTCCAGCAACACTTGACCAAACTATTGGCATAAACGACTGCAAAAGCTTAAAGAAGATTATAAATGCAATGCACGACCAAAGGAAACTGCCTAGATTTACACCAAGCACCGACATGGAAGAATTGGAAAAATTAAAGACTTTAAACAGTGAACCGAAGAACTCGTCTAAATGTATAAAAGCGAGAATATGGCTTGAAACTGGACAATAAAACATTAGAAATATAAGTGCATTTTCTACCGCTTCCAGAACTGGAAGATAAAATGGAACCAAGGAAAACGGCATGTCAACGTATGAAGGCTTTTCAAATTTATAATTGAACGAACCATTTGAAGTCACTAGCGGGTTAGTATAATATGTAAAATTAAAGTCGAAACCGAAAGAATAGTCTTTTACAGAAACAAAGGAATCGTCAAAAATAACCGAGTTTAAATCATATTTGAAATTAAAGTATAAATAAATATACTTATCAAAAATCATATTATTTATTTTTTCATTTGAAACCAATATAAAGTAACTATTTGGAAGTGTTCCATTATAAACTATGTTATACTTTGTGTCATTCTTCTGCAGTTGATATGTAACTGAAGAAACTTTGGATAAAAAATTGTCATAATCGTAGTTGTATAAAACAAGTGAGTTATTTGTTCTATAAACTGGGCGATTGATTAGGAAATAAAAGTCTTTAAAATAAACACCTTTTTGTCGAGTTCGAGTGGCTGAAGAACTATATTGAACATTTGAAGAAGCAGATAAAAAATAGTCAAAACAAAAAAGACTTACTTGAGAACTTCCTTTATATAAAGAACAATAAAATGAAACTTTAGAACGGTCCAGTAAGACAGAAAAAGCGGACAATTGAGAAGCAGAAAAAGAACACGAAGGTAAGGTTTGATTTAAGGATGCTGAAACAATAAAAAACTTACTTAGAAAGTTAGAAAACTTTAATGAATTTGTTGAAACAAAATCCATAAATGAAAAATCATTCATTGAAAAATTAGTTGAAGAGGACATATCAATAAAAGAAGATAAATCTGTGGAGTTAATAACTTTATTAAAATATGTTGCATTGATTGTTGTAGATGTTTGAATGTTTGATTGAATACTTGGTGC
>CAKVNA010000165.1 GCA_934776915.1 uncultured Clostridia bacterium | reverse complement strand
AACTGCAGAACATAACTGTCAATTCTAACTTTGCAGGACTAAACGCAAAGTGGGAAATTTACACCTATAACATAACATTTATTCTTTCGGGCGGCAACATTGGCGGAAGCGAAAATGCCGTTTCAATAGTTGCAAATTATGGTGAGGAAGTCAATCTTCTTCGTGGGCAAGAAAGAACGGGTTATTTGTTTGACGGCTGGACATGTGACGGAGTTATGTATAACTATGACCAAGAAAATTTGATTGCAAAAGCGGATATGACCTTGGTTGCAAAATGGGTTAAACTCAAAGTGGCAACCCTTTATGCAGACGCAACAAGAACTCTTGAGAAATCTACAAAAATCTACTCGGATAGAGATGGAAATATAACGATAAATGGAAGTGAACTTTCATTAGTTTTGTCAAACCTCGAAGGGAGCAAATTCGACTCATTTAACACCAGTCCAGACGGCTCGGGAAGAAAAGTTGTCGCTCAAGATGCAAAACAAAATTACATAGAACTTTTCGGCACTCAAGATAGTGTTGAATTGTTTGCAGTGTGGTTTGTTTTGAGTTTCAGCGGAAGCAAAATGGGTGAAAACTATAACATCACTGGCACAGTTCCAACAAGCAGAGAAGTCACTTATGGAGCGACTGTTGTCTTGCCAACAAAAGACGAGATAAACTTGTATTCGGACAAAGCGGTTTATCAGTTTGACGGCTGGCGAGTAAGTGGAAATGGAGCAGAAAACAAACTTGCAACTTTGGTGGCTGATGAAAGTGTTGGTTATAGTTTTGCAAAAGACAACATTGGCAAAAGAATTTCCGCTGTGGCAGATTGGAGGCTTAGAGATGTTAGACTTGAAGTCTTAAATTCTGACGGCACAAAAGTTTTCCAAAATACACTTTCATACAATGCAACAAATAGGCTTGTTGAAGTGACATCGCTTCCAACAAAATCTCTGCATGAACTTGACTATTTAAGAAGCAAAGACAACTATGCCTATTTTGAAACAAGTGGAAAACTTGTTATTGAAGTTCCTCAACTTGTAGAAAATTATGTAAATATTTTTGACAGAGTTGTGGTGGATAGTTCAAGGGCGGAATATGAATTTGTTTACACCTTAACTCCAGTTTTCAAATATACAGTGTCATTGTATGAAAACATTGGCTCAAATAGCAAAACTGCTTATGAATATGTTGGGGCAGACCACACACTTGCAGACGCAAACGGCAAAATTGCAATAAATCAAATAGGCGACAATGTATTGGTGCTTAAAGCCGCTGACGAATATGACTTTGCTTCTCCACACAAAATTTTCAGCCGCTGGTCAACAAATTCAAACGGAACGGATAATATCAGCGGAGCAATAATCATTGAAAGCGACACAACATATTATGCAATTTGGGTGGGGGCAGAAATAACTGTCAAATATCTTGACACAATGGGTTCAAACACTCACGAAGATATGACTGTAAGTTATGGAAGTGAGTTTACTTTTGGCTCAAGTGCCTATTCGCAAACTGAAATTTCCGTCACAGAAAATGGCGAAAAAACATATTGGGTTTTGAAATCTTTTGTCTATTCCTATGGCGACAAATCTTATGTCATTGCTTTTGATAAAAACATTGTTTTATTAAGCAGTCTTAGCGGCGGCATATTTGCAGACGAAGACTTGAATGACGGCGAAGTGACTATCAGCGCTCTGTGGTCAGTCAAAACATACAATCTTCAAATTGAACTTGACGGCGGCAGTTGGGAAAATTCAAAAGCGGCAAAACCTCTTTCAAGTTATGGATTTGTGACTGGTGTTCAAAACACACTTGTCAGAACTGTGACTTACGCCGATGTAAAAAATGGAATTGAAATTATGCCTTCAGCGGGCTATGCAAAGGCGGGATATAGATTTAGCGATTACAAAACTGTGTCCGGGCAAGTAACTTATGACAATTCAAACGACAAATATACATATATCTACTCTGGCTCGGCAGATGACTTCAACGCAAGTCAAGACATTTTAAGAATTGTTTGGCA
>CAKVNA010000164.1 GCA_934776915.1 uncultured Clostridia bacterium | reverse complement strand
TCCCTGATGTTATGAACTCCATCACAGATTACATCGGCGTGAAAAACCCAGAAGCAACAGAGCCTGCAGGATCATTTATTACAAACCTTAGATTGTAAAATCAAAAATTTTAGATTGTAAAATCAAAAGCAAAAAGAAGCGAACAATTCGCTTCTTTTTTTGTGTATAAATGAGTTAATATTCCTACTTCCTTCTGCGGATTATTTCGCCTTCAAAAAGTGGAAAGGGAGTTGTGAGGAGGAGTTTTTGTTGGACAAGTTTGGCGTCTGTTATTTCGCCACCTTTTGCGTCTGTAAGTTTTATGATTTCAAGTTTTTTGTCAAAGTTATCGCCAAAGGACAAGATGTTTAGTTCATCAGTTGTGCAAAATCTATTTCGCATTTCAATTTCCGCCACCCCGTCCACTGATGATTTGGTGACTATTGCCACGAATTCGTCTGTTTGCACTGGTTGACTGGACAAGATATATTCAATTTCTTCTTTTTGTTTGTCTTTGTAGTTAAAGCCCGTTGTATATTTTCTGTGGCTTGTTTTTTCAAGTTCGTCAAGCAAAGTTTCTGGGCAATGATATTCCCCACCCTTTTCCAAGATGTCTGTTGCTCGTCTGTAGGCATTTGTGACCGTTGCAACATAATATTGCGACTTCATTCTGCCTTCTATTTTAAAACTTGTAACACCAGCTTTTGCCAAGTCGTCCAAATGTTCTATCATATTTAAGTCTTTGCTGTTTAAGATATATGTGCCTCGTTCGTCTTCTTCAATGGGCATAAATTCTCCGCCACGAGTTTTTTCTCTTATTTCAAAGTTCCAACGGCACGCTTGGATACATTGTCCATTGTTGCTTTCCCTGCCAGATAGATAATTGCTGAGTAGGCATCTGCCCGAGTAACTTATGCACATTGCTCCATGCACAAAGGCTTCAAGTTCTACATTCTTTGGAAGATAATCTCTTATTTCCTTTATTTCTGTAAGTGTAAGTTCACGGGCGAGAACAATTCTGCTTGCGCCCATTTCTGCATAAGCTTTGGCAGAAAATTTGTTTGTTACATTGGCTTGTGTGCTTATATGAAGGTCAAGTTTTGGAGCAACTTCTCTAACTAACTTTGCAATGCCAATGTCCGACACAATAACTGCATCAACACCTGCATTTTGCAAAAATACAAGATATTCTGGAAGTGCATCAAAGTCTTTGTTGTGTGCGACAATATTAACCGTTACATATGCTTTGACATTATTCTCATGGCAATATTTTACTGCTTCCAAAATTTCTTCCCTAGAAAAATTGCCAGCAAAGGCTCTAAGCCCAAAACTTTTGCCAGCAAAATACACAGCATTTGCTCCATATAGCACTGCTGTTTTCAATTTTTCCATATTTCCCGCTGGGGATAAAACTTCATATTTCATATTACACGACCAAGTTTACTATTTTATTTGGAACAAAGATAACTTTTTTGGCAATTTTAAGCATAGCAGAAGTCTTTTCATCTTCTTCCACAAGTTTTAAGACTTCTTCTTTTGTTGCATTTTCATGAATGGTGATAACAGTCTTTAGTTTGCCATTTGCTTGCACTGCAATTTTGACCATTTTGACAGAATTATCTTCCATTGTTTTTGGCCAAACAGATTTGCACAAATATTCTTCAAACCCTGCTCTCTCGTTAAGTTCTTCAGCAGAGTGTGGGGCAAATGGATACAGAAGTTGAAGATAAATTCTATATTCCTTCTTTGACAAATATCCGTCTGCAATAAGTTCGTTTGCTAGACTCATAAGACATGATATTGCAGTGTTAAACTTAAAGTTTTCAATGTCTGCTGTAACTTTTTCTATGGCAGAATTGAGTTTTGTTATATGTTCTTCATGAACTCCGTCAAAATCATCTACAATTTCACTCATGCGTTCCACTTTGTCCAAAAATCTCTTGCAACCACTGATGTTTGCGTTTGACCATGGAGCAGAACATTCGTAGTCGGACATAAATAGGATATAAAGTCTTAAAACATCTGCACCATATTTCTTG
>CAKVNA010000163.1 GCA_934776915.1 uncultured Clostridia bacterium | reverse complement strand
GAAAAACTTTGCGAAAAGTTTATAAGAAA
This sequence comes from uncultured Clostridia bacterium, assembly GCA_934776915.1. Lineage (GTDB taxonomy): Bacteria > Bacillota > Clostridia > Christensenellales > UBA1242 > UBA7862. Next base: position 2,032 of record CAKVNA010000163.1, on the reverse strand, counting down.
GTTGGACTTGTGCCAATGGCATAAAAAATAAGCCGTGGGAAATTTGAAGTTTCACCACGGTTTTTTCTTGCGGAGAAGATTAGAATACTCGATTTGTGTTTCCACTGCACGCACAACCGCATGATGATGTTGTCCCAACACCCGACAAAGCCAAAAGCAGAAGAAGCAAGAAGTTTGTGTTGGTATTTAGGTTGGTGTCGGTTGCGGAAGTGAAAATGGAAATTAAAAGCACCAAAAGCAAGTAATTTGTGTTCATTTTGTCCTCCAAACAACAAAATTTTTTCTTTTAAATTCTTTTTTGTCAAATGTCGCAGTGCAAGTTGTTTGTTTTATTTCTTTTTGTTTGTTAAAATTTTTTAGAAACTGACAAACTAAACTTATTTTGTCTTGCAAAAGAGAATTTGAAAGATTTTAAGTAGTATATGTTTGGGAGGGGAAAGTTGCGACAAAATTATGATAGTTCGACTGCGGAATATGTAGATGACATAAAATGGTTTTTGCCAAATGCGAAAACTTTTTGTGATATGGCGGACATCTTTGCCATTTATTCAGACCCAACAAGGCTCAAAATTCTAACGGCACTGTCGCTTCAGGATATGTGCGTTGGCGACTTGGCAGAGGTCTTGAATATCAATCAAACAACTCTTAGTCATCAACTAAGATTTCTTAAAAATTGCAGTGCTGTTAAAAATTCTCGCTCGGGCAAAAGTATAATTTATAGCCTTGCTGGAAGCAATATTGAAAATCTTATGAGTGATGTTTCAACAATGATAAATGCAAAATAGCAAAAATACTTTTATTTTGATTTCTTTTGTGATAGACTATTATCGAGGGAAAAATGGATATCAAAGAAAAAGTTAGCAAATTGCCACTGTCACCGGGCGTGTATATCATGAAGGACAAGTTTGGCAACATAATTTACATTGGAAAAGCAAAAAGACTAAAGAACAGAGTTAGTCAATATTTTGTCGGCAACACTCACGCAGACAAAGTAAAAAGTATGGTGTCGCAAGTTGCAGATTTCGACTACATTCTCACAAACTCCGAACTTGACGCCCTTATGCTTGAGTGTAATCTCATAAAAAAACATCAGCCATTTTACAACATTCTTTTAAAGGACAGCAAAGCCTATCCATATATCAAAATAAATTTGGCGGAGGACTTTCCAAAACTTGAAGTTGTTAGAAAGGTGAAAAAAGACGGGGCAAAATATTTTGGACCTTATTTTAACATAAATCCAAATGAAATTATAAGTGCCGTGAACTATGCCTATCCAATAAGGACTTGTAGCAAAAAGATTAAAGACAATAACAAAATGCACAAAGCGTGTTTAAATTATTCCTTGGGGCTTTGTTCCGCCCCTTGCATGTGCAAGATAACAAAGGAAGAATATAGAGCAATTTTGCCAAAAGTGTGTGACTTTTTAAGCGGAAAAGAAAATGCAGTGTATGACATTATTTGCAAAAAAATGGAGCAAGCGGTTGAGGTGGAAAACTTTGAACTAGCAATAAAACTTCGTGACCTAAAAATTATGTTAACTCGCCTTAACGAAAAAAGTGTCACCGCACTTACAAACACAGCAAATATTGATATCTTTGGGTTTGCAAAGAGTGAAATGTTTTATGTTTTCAATGTTCTTATTGTGCGTGACGGCAAAATGATGGGAGTAAAGCACTTCAATTTTGACAACACTCAAATTGATGACGAGCAAATGCTCATGTCATTTTTGACGCAATATTATATGATGATGAACTTGCTGCCAGACAAAATTCTACTTCCAATTTCAGTTGACCTTGATGATGCGTTGTTTAAAGAACTTTCCAAAAGGCATGGCAAAAACATTGAGGTTGTTGTTGGCGAAAAGGGAGCAAACAAGCAACTTCTTCTCCAAGCCAAAAATAACGCTGAGGAATATCTTTCCAAAAATTGTGAACTTGAAGTGAAGAAAAAGTCTAAAAAAATGGAGATTTTGAAATCTCTGCAAGAAAAATTGGGGCTTAGAAATTTGCCTCTTAGAATTGAGGGCTATGAC
>CAKVNA010000162.1 GCA_934776915.1 uncultured Clostridia bacterium | reverse complement strand
AGGTCAATTCCAAGATTTATACTTCCCGCTTCAGCATTTTGGTTATTCAGATAAAGTTTTGTTGTTTCGCCCAAAAAGACGCTTTCGGTGTCTGAAGCAAGTGACATTTGGTCGATTGTGTAGTTGATTACAGAAATATCATGCGTTGCTTTGATTGCTGGAACGGATAGCCTATCCAAGTCGCTTATTACCTCTGCATTGCTATCATAAGACGAGCAAACATAAGCCTCAACGGTCACACTACCCACAATTTCACCGCTTGTAATGATTGAAATGGTGTTTGTAGCGACAAGTTGTCCATTTAGATATGCGTAAGTAAGTTCAGTTTGCGTTGAAGTGGTGGCTGTTGCGCCCTCTCCTATTCTGAAAGTAACAGGTGAATTATCATCATTTGAGGCAATTTTAAGGAAAATTTTTTTGTTAACAACATTTTGCCCTGCAAAAAGTGTGCCGTTTGCGATTGAAGTGATAGCGTTTGACGAGTTTGCGTAAGGCATAAGAGCATTTGTAGGTGAAATTGTTATGATATCTGCAAGTTTTGTTTCGTTTGCTTTTGAAATGTCTATTGAATGTCCCAATTTTAGCATTGTTGCATCAATTTTAAGTTCGGCAGTTTTAACTGGCACATCAATCAAAATTTTACAAGTTGCAACAGCACTTTGGTTGGAGCCTTCCCCTTCATACCTAGCATAAAGTTCCAAATAACCACCAACTGGAGTTCCGTCTGTCAATATTGGTGCAATGTGAAAAGGCTCACCAATTGTTATATATTTTGGATAGTTTATAATTGCGTCACCATTTGGACTTTTTGATGTTTCAAGCACAAGTGTCCTTTTGTTCACATTTTCGGTTGGGGTGTTGACTGTTAAAGAAAATGGACCAGATTTTACGACTTCCGCTTCGCTAAAGGAAATAGATTCAGCATAAATGGGCTTTTCGTTGAACCCGCCGAAAAGGTATGTTCCACCCAACACCAGCCCCATTGCCGCTGCCGTGCATAAAAATGTTAACAAAATAACTTTTAACAATCTTCGCATAATTTTTCTCCAAAGACATGTGTGCATATGTACATTTGTATATATTTTGTGGTTAATAACTGATTATATTCGTTTACACAAATATACAGTATAATTATATCTTTTATTATGGTGTAAAGTCAAACAATTCACACATTTAAAACAGCAAAAAACCACTCAAACGAGTGGTTTTTTGTATTAGATAAGTTCAACTATGCACATTTGAGCAGCATCACCGCGTCTAATGTTGGTTTTAAGAACTCTGGTATAACCGCCAGCTTGTCCCTTTTCCGCGTTGCGTGCAGCATATTTTGGAGCATAAACATTGAAGATTTTTTCAATCAATGGGTGATTGACATCTTTTGTTCTTGCAACAAAATTTTCTTTTGATTCTTTTGGTTGGCGTTGTTCTTGCCTATCAAAAAGTTTTGCCATGATTGCTCTTCTTGCTTGAAGTTTCTTTGGTCCGTCATTAAGGACTTCTTTCTTAACCTTAACTCCCTTTGAATCAACTTCTGTTTTAACAGCTTTAACTGTGTCTTGGTAGGAATTGATTGCCAAAGTTAAAATCTTTTCTGCATAACTCTGCAATGCTTTTGCACGAGCAGAAGTTGTTTCAACTTTTCCGTCCCACAAAAGAGAACTTGCTTGATTTCTGAGCAAACTGATTCTTTCCTTGGTAGGTCTATTTAGTTTTGCAATAGCCATTGTATTTCTCCTTTAAATTATCCGTTGTTTTTTATTCTTCGTCATTTCTAAGTGACAATCCCATACTTTCAAGTTTGCTGATAACTTCTTCCAAACTCTTTAGTCCAAGATTTCTAACTTTTAGCATATCGTCCTTCGATTTGCGAGTAAGGTCTTCAATAGTGTTAATATTTGCGCGTTTCAAGCAGTTGTAACTTCTAACGGACAAATCCATGTCTTCTATTGTCATTTCCATAACCTTAACAGGCTTTGCATCGTCATGAGAAACAAGGATATCCATATCTCCCATGTATTCAACCATGTCAACGAACAAATGAACATGGTCTTCCATAATCTTTCCCGCCAAAGAAACAACTTCTTTTGCAC
>CAKVNA010000161.1 GCA_934776915.1 uncultured Clostridia bacterium | reverse complement strand
GTATAGTTTTGGAGGATAAAATGGCAAGAAACTTATCCGATTTTGCAAATGAAAAGTTGGCGGAAGATATTAAAAATTTTGAAGAAAAGGTGACAGAGGAGGCTGAAAAATTAAGTGAAGAAACACTAAATTCGGCCGAAGAGGTGTATAACAAATACAAGGACTATTCGCAAGATGATTTGACAAATGAATTTTTGTCAGAGTCAAAAAAAAGACTTCAAAACGGAGAACTATCCTTAGAGAAACTTTCTCAAACAGCACAATTTTTGTCACCATATTTGAATGTTGAGCAAAAACAATTTTTAGATAATTTGCTTAAAAAATTGGACGAGTGATATGACGGGATATTTAAACAAAATTTGCCCAGAACTTTTGAAGGTGGCACAACTTGGCACAGAAAATACAGAAAATGATTGTATTGTTTATGCAAAAAAATATTATCAAGCAATCTACGAAGCAAAAAGACTGGGGATTGAAGCAAAGGAATATCCCTTTATTTGTGCTTTTGGTGCAAAACTAAATTCCAATCAAATAATTCACTTTGCAAAGACAAATGTTGTAAGTTTTATTTCAAAGCAAGCCAAAGTTTCTGCACTTATCAATGTGTCAAAAAAAGTTATGTCACTTGACACCCTTTATGCACAAGATTGCTATGGGAAAGGGGTAAAAATAGCCATTATTGACACGGGCATAAATCCTCACATTGATTTCTGTTTGCCTCATATGCGAATTGTAAAGTTCGTTGACCTCATAAACGGAAAGGAAAAGCCTTATGATGATAACGGACATGGAACTTTTGTTGCAAGCATTGCGTGTGGCAATGGACTTGCAAGTGGAGGAAAGTTTTGTGGCATTGCTCCAAAAGCAGAAATTATTGCAATAAAGGCACTTGGTGAAAATGGCGAAGCGGGTGCGGATAAAATTTTGGAAGCTATGCAATGGGTGAGTGATAATCATAAAAAATATAACATTAAGGTTGTCTGTATGAGTTTTGGGAGCAACCCTATTGGGCGGAATGACCCACTTGTGTTGGGAGCAGAAACATTGTGGCGACAAGGCATAGTTGTGGTGGCTGCAGCGGGCAACAGTGGCCCCGAGGGGGAAACAATCAAATCCCCAGGGTTTTCCAGCCAAATTATAACCGTTGGCGGAGTTGACGACAATAGGGATAGTGAAGGGAATTTTGATAGAAAACAATTCAGAATTGCCAACTTTTCATCTAGGGGCCCTGCTGGACGGTTCTTTAAGCCCGACCTCATAGCCCCAGCAGTGGATATAACTGGAGCACATTTTGGCGATGAAAATTTGTATAGCAAAATGAGCGGCACAAGTGTTGCTACGCCAATGATTGCGGGGGTGTGTTTGCTTGTTTGTTCCAAATATCCAAACATTTCTCCCGACCACATAAAAGTTAGGCTTCTTGGCAACTGCAACAAAATTTCGGGCAATCAAAATGAGGAGGGTTTTGGCGTTTTGAATATGTCAAGGTTTTTTGAAATGAGATAAGTTGCAAGCACAATATAGCAATTTTTCATATGACGAAAATTCATTTTGCGACCATTGGCACAAAAAAATGGCGAAAAATATCTTAAAATATAAATAAATTTTGCGTAAAATGTTTGACAAGAAAATTGAGTTAAAGGTATAATTATCTTTGTAAAGGAGAAAAGTCGCAAAAGAAAAATGTCGCAAAACGAGGTCGCAATTTTGGATATTGGCAGCAAGTCTATAACTGTGCTTGTGGGCAGCCAAGATGTAAACAAAACGATAAATGTTCATGGCTCATACTCCGAGGACTATGAGGGTTTTGCTGACGGGGAACTTTTGGAACCTGCAAAATTTGAGCGTGCCATTGTTGAGGCCGTTGCGGGGGCGGAAAGGTCTTCGGGCAGAAAGATAAAAAAACTGCTTGTCGGCGTGCCAACGGAATTTTGCTTTTGTGTGTGCAAAAATGTTTGTCAAAACTATGCTAGGCCCAAACGCATAACAAAACAAGATATAGATAACCTTTATCTTGGGGCAAATATGGAATACAAAACACACACAGTTATAAGCAAAGATTGCGTTTATTTTGTGCTTGGGGAAAACAATAGAG
>CAKVNA010000160.1 GCA_934776915.1 uncultured Clostridia bacterium | reverse complement strand
GTAAATGATATATCCTCATCAATTTGAATAAATTTTTGAACCCCACCTTTTGGTTTATATATGCCTTGTTCTAGGTCAAATGATTCATATTTTTTGCGGAATGTCGAGTCTGGAATAATATATTTTTCACCCGCTGGGTTAGTTATTATCCAATCTGGCTCGCCCGTTTTTTCATCAACAGACACCATGTTTGTAGTTTCCACAAGTCCATTTGACATAGTAGTTTGTATGCTTTCACCCGGCACACCTTGCATCGCAAAAACCTTTGCGAATTTTGCATATTGTTTTTGTTCTGCTCCTTTTTTAAATTGTTCCATTACATAAACTTTCATGTTAGGTATTTCTCTAGCCATAATTGCCTCCTACAAATGTAGTTTAACAAATTATAAAACAAATTGTCAAACAAAGAAGCATATATAGCAAAAAAGTGAGATGTGATTAAGACTTTTGTCCTTTTATCTCACTTTTTTTGTGGAGATTGGTGCGTTAAGTCTTATTTACTTACTTTCCGCAACATTCGGCACTTCTACCGCCACAAGCACCACAGCCTTTTGCTTTTTTTGGTGCTTTTTTGCTTTCACGAGCCATTGCACACCTCCTATGTTTATTGTGTGCGATATTCCCTTAACCATACAACCAAATTATGCCAATTTATGCCCGCCATGATACATTCTTGTTGTTGTCAATTTTAAGTGTGCCATGGGTGGTTTTTATGGGTTCTTTCGCTTGCAAGGTGAAGTATGCGTTGCAGAGTTTAAACAATTTTTCATCAAACTTTTTGAGGATATTCTCAACTTCCATATTTAGCCCTGTGTGGGTTGAAAGTTGCAGGCTGACTATTTGCTCGTTTAGGCTAAAACAAAGAGTTTTTATGTTGTCAAAAAAACGGCTGTCAAGGGATAAGTAGCAATATAAATTGATTGTTGCAGAAAAAACCTTGTTGTTTTGCGACAAAAATTCGCCACAGGTCAAGACATTTTCGTTTAGGTCAAAAAAAGTGAAAAAGTCTTGCAAAGTTCCGTTTTTGGAAAATGTAATTTCCCTAATTTTGCTCTCACTTTGTGACAATTTGTCTGCAAATTCTTGCAAAGGTTGAATGTATAGAAGCTTAAATTCACTGTCTAACAAATATGCCTTGGAATTGCTGGAGAAAAAGAATACTGGCTCTCTGGTGCAGACTTTGATAAGAAGTTTGTTGGGAAAAACCTTTTCCGTTCCAAGCACTTTAATTTTTGGCTCATTGTATTCAATCTGACCATTGTATTTGTCGTTTGGCACGAAAAAGATTGACGAACCATAGTCAAATGATGTTTCGTTCAAAATTTTTTGTTTGAGAGATAAGGTTTCGGGCGAAGATAGGGTTTGTCCATTTTTAAAGAACACGACATCAACTGTTTTCAGTTCAAAAATTGCAGAAGAAAAAGAAAACACAAGCACAAAAATAAGGGATATAACTAGGACAAGCAAAAGTCGTCTTTTTTTCATAATTTACACTCCTTTTGTTCGTTTTATATCCGCACCAAGTGAAGAAAACACCTCCTCAAGTTTTTCATATCCACGGTCTATTAGGTGAACATTAGATACAGTCGTTTTGCCCTCTGCCATAAGCCCAGCAAGCACAAGTGACGCCCCCGCCCTAAGGTCGCTTGCGGTGACTTCTGCACCAAAGAGTTTATCCACGCCAGTGACTATTGCAACCCTATCTCGTGTTACAATGTTTGCCCCCATTTTCACCAGTTCTGCCACATGTTTCAATCGAGTTTCAAAAAGGTTTTCTGTGACGACGCAAGTGCCAATGCTTGTTGTTTGCAAGGCCAAACTTTGAGGCTGCAAGTCGGTTGGAAAGCCCGGATATGGCAAAGTTTCGATGTTTCCAAAAGTGCGTAATCTTTTGTTTGAAGTTACCCTTATGCTATCACCAACAGTCTCCATTTGCAAGCCAGATTCACGCAGTTTGGACAAAAGCGAGCAAATATGTTCTTTTTGGACATTTTTCACCAACACATCGCCGCCGCAGCACGCCACCGCCAAGATATATGTCCCAGCAACAATTCTATCTGAAACGGGCGTCCAAGCCGTTGAATGTAAACTCTCAACACCTTCAATTTCAACAAAATCGCTGCCCGCACCAGAAA
>CAKVNA010000159.1 GCA_934776915.1 uncultured Clostridia bacterium | reverse complement strand
ATCATATACAGATATTCACTTGCCGTTCCAAGAGCCAGCACAATTTCCGTCACCTTCCCAAACATAAAGTCAACATTGCCCAGCGCTCCTTGCTTTGGAGGAATGTATGAATACACCAAAGTCACCTTGCCAGGTCTGTCAATTTCAAGTATGCCGTCTGGCTTTATCTTAAATGGAATCTTTTTCCCGTCACGCAAAATGTAATACACTTTTATCATATCAGAAAGCATATACACAGCATATTGATTGGTTTTAAACTCAATCTCTTTTTCCTTTTTTAAGACAAACTTATCTGTGCAAATGCTCCTTAATGTAACATTAAACGCCTCTGTCAGTTTGTTAAAAAGTTTTGTTGTTTGTGGGTCAATGGTAACAAGCAAAGTGGAGGTGCTTGAAAAAATGTTCCCTGTTTGTGGGTCATAGCGAGAAATATTCCCTTTAAAATGTTCAAACAAAGCATTCAACTCCGATTCTATGCCACAATAATAACTAGCAGTCTTTATAATATCAACAACATCCATTTATTCTTTTCCTTTTATTCAAATTTTTTGCAGGTCGTTGCAACTTCCCCTATATCCACCTTGTGGTGTCACATTCGGAGAAGTCACAGTCCCGCTTTGTTTTTTCCAAGAACCTTAGGCGTTCGGACAAAAGAAGTTTGCTTTTTTCATTTATCAAGTCAAAAGCTCTTTTTTCAAGAGTGGCATTGGTTTTGTCTATTTCTGCAACAATTTTCTTTGCAAACCTAACATTGGTTTTTTGAGATTTATCAAGCACACTTTTGTCAAGTTTGCCGTCAACAGAAAACGCAAATTCCCGCCCGTCAAACACAACAAATTTTTTATCCTTTTTATCCCAAAAAATTTTGTATCCACTATGAATTTTTTTAAGCCTATATAAAATTCCAAACAAATCATTTTTTACTTCTTTCAAATGTTTAAAGTCCACTTCTTCCTCCCGCCTTATTTAGTTATTTTACAATATTGCAAACTTTTCCTTGTGCAGATGGTCTGTCGCAAATGAGTTCAGCATATTTTACAAGAGTTGCAGAATATGTTGGAGTTTTTGCACTTGGAATAAGAATATTCCCGTTTTCTCCTTCCAGCCATTCCCAATCGCAAAGTTGGTGCATATTGAAGTCTTTTGTGTTAAGAAGATACATAGTGCCGTCATCAACAAATCTTTCAAACACAACAGGAATGCCAGCATAAGTCATAGCCTTGTATCCGCCAGCAAGGGTTGCAACATCAATATTTCTTCTGTTTGAAGCAAGATAGTTTTGATACAAATTTCTCACATCACCAGCCATAGCAATAAAGTCAACTTGACTTCCAGTTTCTTCTTCAATGTAATTTAGAGCCTTTTGAATAAGCACATCAGACATTGAGGCTTCTGAGGAATTTTCATCAACATAAGGATAAAGCCACTTGTAAGCACTTCTATCAACACCATAAAGCATTTTGTTTGCGTCAGTTGTGTCAAAAATTCTCTTTATGCCAGTGATTTCGTTGTCTTTTGAGCCAGAAGCATAAATTTTGTCACCGTTTGCAAATGTAATACTGTCAGCAAACGAAACAGTCTTGTTGCGTCTGTCAACATAAGTAACGGTTGTTGTTTTGACGGTTGAGCCACTGTGAATGTCAACTCTCATTCCTTCAACAAAGTTCTTAACAGAACTGAAAGTTGTAGTAGTATTTGTGTTGCTAGTTGTAACTGTAACTGTTGCAAGAAGTCCAGTGCCATCACCATAGACCATTCGCCCAAGGTTAAAGCAACTTGACTTAATAAGGCTTTCCATTTCATCATTCAAAAGATTGACAAATGCCCCTGTGTCGCTCATACTTGCCCTAATTGCCTTGTCTGACAAAGCTATTGTGCCATAAAGGTTTTTAAGGTCAGTCTTAAATTGCAAAAATTTGTGTCCAGCAGATTCTGGAAGTTCTCCTGTTTCGCTTGAAGCACAAATGCCACCATTAAGACCAAATGGAGCAAGTTTGATTATTTCCTTGCCATAGACATCTTTGTTTGTTTGTTTAATTTTTGACATCAAAGCGTTGGAATTGATGTTAAGTTGTTCTGCAAGAACATTAAGATAAACTGATTTGAGTGCGTTTTGCGCACTTGATAATGTAACCATAATAG
>CAKVNA010000158.1 GCA_934776915.1 uncultured Clostridia bacterium | reverse complement strand
TACAAACTGTATCCCACGCAGAAATGACTGTCGTGAGGAAGCACAAAGCAAGACACTGTGATGTCTTTTAAAAAAAAGTCACTTGACGAAAACCACTCAATTTGCCCATAAGGGAGATTTGATACGCCCGTTAGACAAAAATCCTTCACAAAGGAAGGAATATAGACTTTTGTGTTTCTGTGTTTCTTCAAAAAGAATTTTATGCCACCGATGTGGTCTGTGTGTTCGTGCGTTAGCAAAATGGCGTCAATAGTTGTTGGGTCAACGCCAATAGTTTTTAGCCTTGACTCAATGTTTGTGAGCGACAGTCCATCGTCAATCAAAATTCTAGTTTCTGCCGACTCCACAAACACGCTGTTTCCTTTGCTCCCGCTTGAAAGGCTAGCCGTTCTCATAATTTCTCCATTTACGGCTATATTTTAGCACACTTCCCTTCATTTCGTCAAAAACAAAATTTGTAAATTTAGAAATTTATTTGCATTGTTGCAATATAACTTTGCCTTGTGTCCAAGAATTGAAGAATGTTTGCATATCTCTTTTTGTCACAATTTCAAAGGCGGAAATCATATCTTCTGGCGTAGCAATTTTAAATTCATTTTGCTTGAAATATTGCTTTAACGCTTTCAAAAAGTTCTTTTCGCCCACATTTTCTTCAAGATTGTCAAAGAATAGCACACCCTCAACATAAGTTATGTAGGTGTATTCCATATCGCTTGCAAAGTCATTGACATTACGGCTCATTGAGCAATCAAACTTGCCATAGACGCTTTTGCAGATGTCAGAAAAGAGTAAGAAACTTGAAAGCGAAGCATTAAGGCTTTCTCTTGTATCCTTTGGATACTTTGCACTGTTGTGTCTGTAGAATAGCAATGTTGAAAACTCTGTCAGCCCTTCGTCCATCCAGGCATATTCGCAAGCGTTGCTGCCAACCAAGTTATACCACCACTGATGTGCCGTTTCGTGGACAATGACATTTACATAATCTTCATGTGTTTCATAAGCATCAGAGATATAGACCAAGTTTGGATATTCCATTCCGCCATGGACAAAGTTTGTTTTGACGATTGAATAACTTTCATATGGATATTCGCCAAAAAAATTGTTGAATGTTGCAATAGCGTCAACACCCGCTTGCAAACTGTCTTGTGCCTTTTCATCGTCATAATAGTAGTATTTTACAGTAGTTTTGCCCGTTTTTTGGCTGATAACTGTAAACTTTTTGCTTAAAACAAAGCCAAAATCTCTGACGGCAAGAGCGGAGATGTTTGTTGTTGTTTTGCCGTCTTGTGTAGATTGCGATTGTTGGTTGCCCGTTGAGGCAAGGGTGAAGGCAGAGTCGTGAGTAATTGAAACGGAATAATTAGCCATGTCGCTATAGAATGGGTCGCCGTTTGCACCATAGTTATCTCGCTTGAAGTCGCCTTGCTCATATTTTGCGACAACGGGATAAAAATTGCCAAAATTATATGTGTTTTCGCCATAGCCATATCTGTGATTGCAGTTTGGAAGAAGTGAGGCAAATTCAATTTGGACATTCACCTTGTCATTTGGGAAAAGTTCTTCGGAAAGTGGCACAACTAGCATATTCTTATCATTCCCGCCGATGTTTACTTGCACTTCTTGCCCGTTTACAGCCACAGACTTTATGTCAATTTTGCCCTCGGAAAAGCCATTTGGATATGCTTTCTCTTGCGTTAGAGTGCTTACTGGTCTGAACTTTGCGTCACCTCTAAAAGCGTTTGGATAGAGGTGAAATTCAAGAGTTTTAAGGGTTGTGTCTGTTGGGTTAATGTAGTTTAATGTTTCAGAGCCTGATAGAGTTTTTGAACTGTCGTCAAAGTCAAGAGTTAAAGAATAAGAAGAAAGATTTTTACTTACTTCTTCAATGGAAGTTCCCTTTTTGCAACCAGTCAAAACAAAGCAAACACTTAAGACTGTGGCAAGGCACAGAACTATGGATAAAAACTTTTTTACAAAATGATTTCTTTTCATATTGTTATGTTTATGAGGACAACCCCCAAAAATATGAAAAAAATCCCCGCCAAAGGCGAGGAAGTTGTTATCCTTGAATTAAAGTTATTGAATAAAGCGCCAAGGCACAAATTGCCAAAATGCAAAATGTGCTTATGAAAAAGCTGAAAATTATAATGCACAAGCAAAATATTTATATAACCAAACTCTAAAATATGAGCAAAAAAC
>CAKVNA010000157.1 GCA_934776915.1 uncultured Clostridia bacterium | reverse complement strand
CTTCTGACACATAAATAATGTCGTGGAAATCTTTTCTTATAACTGGCAAGTTTGTTGGAATTGTGACAACATCGAGGTTATAAATTCCATTGAATTCTGCTTCTTCTGTTTTTGCCGTTCCTGTCATGCCGCTGAGTTTGTTATATAGTCTAAAGAAGTTTTGGAAAGTTATTGTTGCCAAGGTTTTGTTTTCGTCTTTAATCTTAACACCTTCTTTGGCTTCAATGGCTTGGTGCAAACCTTCGCTGTATCTTCTGCCTGGCATAAGACGGCCAGTAAATTCGTCAACAATGATAATTTCATCATCTTTGACAATGTAATTGTCGTCACGCTTCATAATGAAGTTTGCTCTGATAGCATTGTTAATGTGGTGGTTGAGTTCAATGTTGTTGATGTCTGACAAATTTTCTACTTTAAAAAATCTTTCTGCCTTTGCAACCCCACTTTCAGAAAGTCTTATTGCCTTTTCTTTTTCGTCAATTTCATAATCATCTGGTGTCAAACTTTTGGCAAAGCGTTGAGCGGTGTAATACATTTCGCTTGACTTGAACCCTTGTCCAGAAATGATAAGAGGGGTTCTTGCTTCGTCAATCAAAATGCTGTCCACTTCGTCAACGATTGCAAAGTTTTGCCCACGCTGAACTTTGTCCTCAATTCTTTGAACCATGTTATCTCTTAGATAGTCAAAGCCAAGTTCGTTGTTGGTGCAATATGTTATGTCACAGTCATAAGCTTTTTTCTTTTCGTCTTTGTCCATGTCCGAAAGATTGACGCCAACTGTAAGCCCCAAGAACCTGTGAACTTTGCCCATCCATTCTGCGTCACGCTTTGCAAGATATTCGTTGACCGTCACAACATGCACGCCTTTCCCCGCAAGTGCATTTAGATATGCTGGAAGAGTTGCAACAAGCGTCTTTCCTTCACCAGTTCGCATTTCTGCAATACGCCCTTGGTGAAGTGCAATGCCGCCCAAAAGTTGCACATGAAAGTGCTTCATGTGTAGAACTCTTTTGCTGGCTTCCCTAACTGTGGCATATGCCTCTGGCAAAATGTCATCAAGTGTTTTGCCGTTTTTTAGTTGTTCCTTAAGATAAGGGGTCATGGCAACAAGTTCTTCATCTGTTTTATTTGTAAACTCCTCGTCAAGTGCCTCAATTTTTTCTGCTATTTTCTCAAGTTTCTTTATACTTCTTGTGTTGTCCGATGGAAACAACTTTGCAAACAATCCCATGTTAATTTTCCTTTCCGTTTATAATTTTAAATCTAACCCCTAGTTTACTATACTTTTTGCCAAAATAAAAGACTTTTTTCAGTTTTTTTGACAATTTATTTGTTTATTACAAAAATTTTCACCTTTTTGTCACTTTCCCCCTTTGTATAATCAAGCGTGGCAGAAGGTCAATCCTAAAATTTTATTGACTTTGCATTTTCTAAGCAGTTTTGAAATTTCGTCCATTGTCGCACCCGTTGTGCAAACATCGTCAATAAGCAAAACTGTTTTGCCTTTCAAAATTTCCTTGTCTGAAATGTCAAAAGCACCCAAAAGATTTTCCCTTCTTTCGTCACGAGATAGGTGTGTTTGAGTTGGAGTATCTTTCACTCTTAAAACTGAATTGTGAATTTCTATATTTAGCAATTTTGACAAATGCTTTGCAATGAGTTCTGCTTGATTATATCCCCTTTCCTTCATTCTTTCACGACTTAATGGCACAGGGATAATTAGGTCAATTTTCTCTCTGCACAAGTCCTCAAATCTTTCTGCCATGCAACTAGCCATAACTCTTGCAAGATATTTTGCTTCGCCATATTTGAGTTTGTAAATCATATGCTTTGCCACACCATCAAACTTACAGCAGCAAAACACTCTGTCAAAATTATGTTCTGTTTGCTTACAGTTGTCGCAATAAAATGTGTATTCATTCACCTTGTCGCCACACTTTCTGCAAGCGATGTTTATAAAGTCAATGCTTTCCAAACAATCATCACACAAGTGATATTTGTTTTCCTTTAACACTTCCTCTGAACAATTTACACATTCAAACTTTTCTGCAAACAATTCATCTTTAAATTTTTCTAAAAGTTTCTTCATCTTTTCCCATCTTTTTGCAAAATTTTTATGAATACAAACTATCCGCCTTTGATTTTTGAAGTTTCAAAAGTTCTTCTAGCATGCTATATCGTTTGGCCGTATAGTTGTTGTAAAT
>CAKVNA010000156.1 GCA_934776915.1 uncultured Clostridia bacterium | reverse complement strand
ATGCCTTAACAGGAATAATGGTCAGTCCCTTTTGCTCCCTTGCGTGTTTCAGTTTTAAAATTTCGGACAAATTGAGTAGCAGTTTTCTATCTCTGTCGGGTTTTGGAGAAAAAGAGTTTGAAGTTTGATAAGGTTTGACAAATGAATTTTTAAGCACAACCTCATTGCCAGAAATTAGGATAAAGCTTTCGTTCATTACAATTCCATTTTGCCTTATTGACTTGATTTCGCACCCATAAAGCACCACTCCCGCTTCAAAAGTTTCTAGCAAAAAGTAGTTGTGGGAAGCAAATTTATTTGTTGAAACAACCTTCATTTTTCTCTCCACAGAAAGTATATCATAAGTGTAAAATTTTGCAAATATATCAAACTCTACTCTTAGTAGAATTCAATTTTTTGACAAACTCAAAGTTTATTTTTCTATCTGGCAAATTGCAACTTGCAACCTTAACTTGCACCTTTTCGCCTATCCTAAATCTTCCCGCAGGGCTTACAAGCGACAGAGTTCTTTCGTCAAATTCATAAAATCCATTTTTAAGTGATGACACTGGCACAAGCCCTTCACAAGTGTTATCAAGTTCCACAAAAAAACCTCGCTGAGTAACACCAGATATAATTCCGTCAAAGGTTTCGCCAATAAATTTTGACATATATTCACATTTTTTATAGTCGGTTATTGCCCTTTCCACATCTTCAGAAAGTTTTTCTTGATTGCTAGATTGCACGCTAGATTTCACCACAAAATCAAGCATTTTTGGACTTTTTAGGAAGGCATTATTCCCGTGCAAATATTCTTTTATAATTCTGTGAATTGTGAGGTCTGGATAACGTCTTATTGGTGAGGTGAAGTGGCAATAGTAAGTAAGAGCCATGCCAAAATGCCCCAAGCATTTTTCAAAATATTTTGCTTTTTTAAGACTGCGGAGCATAATCATATTGACAACTTCCTCTGCATCTTGCCCTTTTATGTGGTTTAAAATTTCTTGCAAGTCTTTTGGCTCAACTTCCTTATTATCGCCCGAGTGACTTATGCCAAATGTGTCAATAAAATTGTAAAACGCTTGCATTTTTTCGCTATCAGGCTTTTCATGCACACGATAGACAAATGGAATGTTCATTTTGTCAAAAGTTTTTGCCACTGTTTCGTTTGCCACAACCATAAAGGTTTCAATAATTTTTGTAGATTTTGTGGCACGTCTTTTCACAATTTCCACTGGCTTTCCGTTTTTGTCGCATACAACTTCGCCTTCTGGAAGGTCAAAATCAAGCGAGCCGAATTTTCTTCGTCTTGCGTCAAGAATGTTTGAAAGTTCCAGCATTTCAAGAAGTGTTGGAGTTATGTCGGCAAGTCGTTTTTGTGTTGTCTTGTTGCCTTCAAGCACTTCCAAAACTTCGTCATAATTTAGTCTGTGTTTGCTTTTTATAACGCTTTCAAAAATTTCGCTGTTTGTAACATTTCCTTCCTTGTCAATGGTCATATAAACACTCATTGCAAGTCTTGCAACGCCTTCATTTAGCGAGCAAATTCCGTTGGAAAGTTCCTTTGGCAACATTGGAATAACATAATCTAGAAAGTAGATACTTGTGCCACGAGTATAGGCTTCTTTGTCAAGAGTTGAGTCAAGTCTAACATACTCGCCCACATCTGCAATGTGAACACCCAAAAGATATGTTCCGTCTGGGTTTTTCTTAAGGGACACTGCGTCATCAAGGTCCTTTGCGTCCTTGCCGTCAATGGTAAACAGCATTTCGTCCATAAGATTTCGTCTTTGTGGATAATTTGCTGGGTCAATTTCTTGTGGCACTCGGCGAGCAGAATCAATTACATCTTGTGGAAAAACATCTCGCACTTTATATTGTCTTAAAAGCCACTTAATATCATTCCCTTTATCATTTAGGTTGCCGATAACTTCAGTAACTTTGCCCACAGGAACACCCGATTTTGTGGAAACAATGTCAACAACAACCTTATCCCCGTCTTTTGCACCCATTGAGTTTGCCATTGGCACTTTTATTTGCATATTGCTTTTTTCAGGCTCAACATATCCATACCCACGAAAAGCATTGTATGTCCCCACCAGTCCAACGCTGTTGTGGAGCAAAACTTTAACAACTTTACCCTCTGGGTTTTTCCCTTGATATTCGCTTGAGATAAGTTTGACAAGAACAGTGTCACCATCAAAAGCTTTCAAAAGATTTCTTCTTGCGACAAAAATATCCTTGCCTTCGCCCGTTGCAACAAAGCCAAAGTTGCCG
>CAKVNA010000155.1 GCA_934776915.1 uncultured Clostridia bacterium | reverse complement strand
GACCTAGGCTTTGTGTCCGATAGCACGCTAAAGAGCCTTGCGGGCAGTGATATTTTGTTCCTAGAGAGCAATCATGACGAAAATCTGCTTTTACAAAACCCAAAATATCCCGCCAAAACTAAAAAGAGAATTTTGGGCGACCACGGGCATTTGTCCAATGCTTCTTGTGCAAAAACTATCGCTCAACTTGTGCCAACGGGAGTAAAACAAGTGGTGCTTTCTCACTTAAGCGAGGAAAACAACACCCCGATTTTGGCATATACAACTATCAAGAACTATCTCAAAACAAAAGGCATAGAGGAGGGAAAAAATGTTTGTGTCGATGTGGCTTATCAAAACAAGGTCGGCACAGTGTTTACACTTTAATTTTTTTTGTCCATAAGATTTGCAATAAATGACGGTGTGTGTTAATATTATATTATGAAACAAATTGAAAAAAGAAATTGGAATTTTAACAACGCTTCAGTGGCATATGTATTTGCCATTCTGGGCTATTTTTGTGCGTCAATAATTTTGACAATAATCGTGCTTGCCGCCACTGCGGGATCCATTGCGACTTATCCCGACTCGGCAAACGACATTTTGACACTTCCATGGGTGACTTATATCAATGTTCTTCTTTCAGAACTATCCTTTTTGCTTGTGTTTTTAATTTGCAATAAAAAATATAAAAAAGAATTCTTTGTTGCAAATAGAATAAAGTTCAAGCCAAATGCTTTGATTATTATTGGAACAATTTTGGGGGCGGCAGTGCTTTTCTTTGGAAGCATGAACTCGTCAGAATTGTTTACTCATCTCTTTTCAACTTTCGCAAAAGAAACGCCAGAACTTGCTGTGCCTCTTGACAATTTTGGACAATTCATTTTGGCGGTCTTTCTTCTTGCCATTTTGCCCGCCGTGTGCGAGGAACTTTTGTTCCGTGGCTTAATTTTCAACGGACTTAAAAGCAAACTCAAAGCCCCTTGGGCAATACTTCTTAGTGCAACACTTTTTGCCTTAATGCATATGTCAATTTATCAAACATTGCACCAATTTGTCCTAGGCGTTGTGCTTGCAACTCTTGTGTATTTCACTGGGACAGTTGTGTATAGCATGATTTTCCACTTTATAAACAACTTCCTTGTAATATTCCTAGCATACACATTCCCAAACGCAACTTTTACTTTTGCCACATGGGGAACGAAAGAAGTCCTAATCGCTCTTGCACTATTCCTTTTGGCTTTGTGGATTGTCGCTTTGCTTTTCTATATTTTGAGGGAAAGAAATAAGAAACAAGCATTAAATACAAACAATTCAAAACAACTTTCTTGGCAAGAGATAATTGCTAGTTATCAGCAATCATGCGACTTGTATGAATTATCTGACAATGAAATTGCCACCAATGAAGCACAAGAAGAAAAGATATCAAAAGACAAAAAACTTGCAAAAGATAATTCACAATCTCCGCATGACGACAACACTTTAGGAATTATCTTACTATCTGTAAGTGTGGCGGTTGCCATGCTTATGTGGATTTTAAATTCATTTTAGGATATAATATTTTACACTTATCGGAGGAAAAATGAAGAAGAAACACTCGCTGCTTATGTCAACGGCATTAACATATTTTGTTTTGCTAACAATGTTCATTTTGATTAGGTTGTCTTTTTTATATGTCAAAATTGAGTCTGAAGTTGCACTCAAGTTTTTTGATATTGGGATGAATATTTTAGTGCAAGTTGGGGTTATGTTTTTGCTTCCTGTTTTGATGTTTTCAAACCTTCGCAAGCAATCGCCAAAGAAAACTCTTAGTGAATTTGGCTACAATCCAATAAGTGTAAAATCTATATTTATTTGCATAATTTTGGGTTTCTTGTGCTACTTTTTGAATTTATTTATCGCATCGTTTTTCAGTTCAATCATTCATTTTTGCGGATATGAGGAAATTCCAAGTTACTCATATTCAACGGGCGGCAACTATTCTGTCGGGGCTTTCTTGCTTCAAGTTTTGCTTGTTGCCGTGTTGCCTGCAATCTGTGAAGAAACAACTCATCGTGGACTTCTTCTTCGTGGGCTTTCTTCTATGGGAATGGTTAAGGCTGTTGTCTTATCGTCAATTTTCTTTGGACTTATGCACATGAACATCACCCAATTTTTCTATGCAACGGTTCTCGGGTTTATTATTGCACTTTCTGTTGTTATAAGCCGCAGCATTGTGCCGGGCATGATTATCCATTTTATGAACAACGCCCTTTCAACCTACTTTTATTATGGTGTTGCTTTAAATTGGCCTTTGGC
>CAKVNA010000154.1 GCA_934776915.1 uncultured Clostridia bacterium | reverse complement strand
TTTCACCTTTGCTCGAGCAAACAACTGGGTGGGTAGCAGATTCAATGAGTTTATTTATGGCTTCCTTTTTGGCGGGTCAAGCATGATTGGACATCTTGTGTCTGTTGTGCTGTCGCTCACTGCAATTTTGGGACTTATAATTTATTTGTTTGTCGCCTTGCTAAAAGAAACCCGAATTAAAAAAGTGCAGAAAATGTTAAGTGAAATTCAAGCAATGAACAGCGAAATTTCCTCCTTCCCACAATCATTTGGTGGCAATAGCAACCTTTTAAATTTACACTTTTTGAACAGACTTATGAATGAATACAACATCAAGGGACTTGAAAGTATGATTTTTACTGACTTGGAGCAAAAGCCAGTCAAAAGCAGCACATTTGAAAAAGTTTGCCTTGCTTCTTGCTTTGTCCTTGGAGTTTTAGTTACAATTTCAACATTTGCGTGGGGTATTATGTAATGTTTAAAATAAACATCGTCTGCACGGGAACACTTAAAGAAAAATATTTTATTTCTGCTCAAGAAGAATATTTAAAACGCTTGCAGAAATTTTGCGAAGTTAGGGTTGTTGAATTTGCAGAAGAAAAGTTGTCGCAAAATCCATCTAATAGTGAAATTGAAAAAGCACTTGACAAAGAATATGAAAAATATCTTCCAACACTTAAGGGGAAGGTTATTGTTTGTGCAGTTGAAGGGAAGGAATATTCAAGTGAAGATTTTTCTTGCCTTCTTAAAAAACATCTTGATGAAGCGGGGGTTGTTACATTTTTAATTGGCAGTTCGCACGGACTTTCAAACAAGGCAAAGTTGGGGGCAACTTTAATTTCTTTTTCAAAAATGACTCTTCCACATCACTTGGCTCGCATTGTGCTTGAAGAACAGGTATATAGGGCGTTTTCAATTTTAAATGGAAGTTCTTATCACAAATAAATTTGTGTCAAATATTTTTGTTTTTTCATAAAAAATTTTATGGAAAAGTTGTGGAGAAAAATACAAAATGAAATTGCCGAACTTAAAAAGCACGGCAATTATTTTTGCTATGGCAAAAGTGAATGTGGGGAAAAGTTATGGGCTTTTAAATTTGGCAAAGGAAACAAGAAAATTTTAGTGCAAGGGGCAACCCATGCAAGAGAATATATTACAACATTTTTTCTTCTAAAATTGTGTAGATGTTTATCCAATATGTCGCTTTTGGGAACTGTTATTGTGTGTCCGCTTGCCAATCCAGACGGGGTAAAACTCTGTCTTTGTGGTGAAAAATCTTTTGTGGGCAAAAACAAACAAATCGTCAAGGAAATATTAAAAAATTGTGACAACAAACTTATAAAATGCAACGGGCGAGGCGTGGATATAAATGTAAACTTTGACGCACATTGGGGCGGGGGAAAAAGAAACTTTTTTGGCTTCCCCGCAAGTGAAAATTATCTTGGCAAAGCACCTTCAAGCGAAAGCGAAACAAAAGCACTTGTTAATTTGGTGAAAAAATTTTCACCAGATGTGACAATAAGTTATCATTCAAAGGGTGAGGTTGTATATTTCGGCTTTGAAGGGAAAAAACAAAGTAAAGCGGACAAAAAACTGCTTGAAATTATAACTTTTGAGTCGGGATACAAGCCATATAAAACAAAAAATAGTTGTGGCGGGTTTAAAGATTTTTGCATTGAAAAACTTAACATTCCGTCATTTACTATTGAGGTTGGAAATGACAATTTGCCTCACCCGCTGGGGATAGAAGTTTTGCAAGAAGTTTTTGTGCAAAATAAGGATATTATTCCCAAAATGTTAAAATATTTGAATAATTGGAAATAATTTTTTGCAAGTGTTGTCACCAAAACTTGATTATATCCTTTTTGTGTGATAAAATATTTGCATGGACATAAAGTTTATGAAAATGGCTCTTAAAGAGGCACAGAGGGCATATGATGACGGCGAAGTGCCAGTGGGGGCGGTGATTGTTAAAAGTGGCAAAGTGATAGCAAAAGCAAGAAATATGCGAGAGAGCAAACAAAACGCACTTTACCATGCGGAAATTTTGGCTATTGACAAAGCTTGTAAAAAACTAAAATCATTTCGCCTAGACGATTGTGAAATTTATGTTACACTTGAGCCTTGCCCAATGTGTGCGGGGGCAATTTGTGGGGCAAGACTGAAGGAAGTGGTCTTTGGGGCTAAAGATAAAAATTATGGCTGTGCGGGAAGCAAACATAACTTTTTTTCCGACCCAGATTTTGAACATTTATCCACCGTTACAGACGGTGTTATGGCAGACGAATGTGAAGCACTT
>CAKVNA010000153.1 GCA_934776915.1 uncultured Clostridia bacterium | reverse complement strand
GCAGGCTTTCCTCTATCCCAAAAATTTCGCTTCGCTGCTATTTTCGGGAACCCTATCTTTCAAATTTATAGGGATTTAAAATCTAAGACATATTGTTCCGTGCCATGAAACATGTATATCTTAAAATAGTTTACACAAAAAGTGTAAATTATATTAGAAGTTTTGTCAAGAAATTATTACATTATTTTTGATAAATTTCGCCTGTTTTGGCGTCAAACAGAACTCCAAGTGTTTCTCCGTCTTGACTTCTTGCCACGACAAAGAAGCAAATGGCGTCTTTGTTTTGTGTATCAGCCACAACTTTTATAAAAACTTCTGCCAAAAAGTCTTTGCCCATATATTTGCCCAAGTTATCTTTTTGGACTTTCGCAAATTTTGTAAGTGCTTTTGATGAGGTGAGGACAAAGGTCTTTGACAAGCTTTCCAGTTTAATTTCAATATTTGATACAATTAAAACTATGTAGTCTTCGCCGTTGGACAGTTTTTCTATGTCCGCCACATATGAGCCGTCAAACGGACTTATTTCAAATGTTCCATTATACTCGTTTTCGCCAATTTTGAGTTTGAATTTTGCGTTTTCTCCCAAGTTTTTTGAAGTGCGAACGGTTATTACGCCATAGTCAACAAGGGGGTTTGAAATTCCGTCCATACAAAATGGGTTTTCCCTTCTGCCGTCACAAAAGTCTGCAACCATATTTCCATTTTGTCCCACATAGTAGTTATCTACATACTCGCTGATGTGCATTGACAGTTCTTCTTCAACACTTTTGCACCCGCCCGCAAAAAGAAAACAAAAAGTTATGACAGCCACCGCCACCACAACTTTTATACATCTAAAAATCACACTCTTTCTCATACAACAAATGTATGAAAATCATGCGTCAATTATGTTTAATTTTTTTCACATATCTCTTGCATACGCCTTGCATATTTCCCGCCAAGTGACTTGGTGGACAAAAACACATCAACCATTTTTTCTGCGTCTTCAAGCGTAGTCACTCTGCCGCCAAGAGCCAAAGCATTTATGCCATTGTGAAGACGGGCTTTTTCCACTTCTTCCTTGCTATGCCCCACTGCACAGAAAATATTTCTGTGCTTGTTAAGTCCAATGCTCACACCCACTCCGCTTCCACAAAAAGCAATTATTCTCACATCTTCAATTTCTGCATTCTTTTCATTGTTTTTGCCCAAATTTTCATCGTTTTCTTGAGATGACAAATTGCCACTTGTTGCATTGTCAAAAGCATTGCACATAAGTTTGACAAATTTTGAAAAGTCGTCCTCACTATCTATTTCAAAAGCACCCACATCACCAACGGAATAATTTTCACTACACAACTTTTGTTTTATTCTTTCTTTAAGTTCAAAACCACCATGGTCAGCGCCCAAAATTATCATCTTTTACCCCCAAGCAATTTAATCTCACCACTTTCGCTTGGCACAACATATCCCACAAAGCCCAAATCTTCAAGTCTAGATAGCAATTTGCCAAACTTTTTTGCTCTTTCAAACATAGAAATGTCATATTGATTTTTAAGTCCTTTTGCAAATTCCATGCAGTAAGCAAAGTTGTCATTGTCATAAATTATTGCCACCTTTTCTTTGCCCATATCAATGGTTTTGCCCATGTTTTTTAGAATGGAAAATATGCGTTCAAACCCGATTGAGAAGCCGACTGCTGGCACATTTTCACCAGTGAATTTTCCCACCAAATTGTCATACCTTCCGCCACCACCAATAGAGCCAGAAAAGTCCTTGCTTTCAATTTCAAACACAGCCCCCGTGTAATATCCTTGCCCACGAACAAGTGACAAGTCAAATCTAATGGAATACTTGCTTTTTGCCAGTTTTTCCACCGAGTTTATGATATATTCAAGGTTGTCTATTTCTTCTGTGTTGCCACAAATTTTCCTTAGTTCGTCAACAGTTTTTGGCAAGTTTTCCACAACGGACTTGAAGTTTGAAATGGCTGTTTTATCAAAGCCTTTTTCTTCCAGTTCTTTAACTACGCCAACGCTACCAATTTTGTCCAATTTGTCAAAAGAAATGCACACACTGTCAAGGTCTTTTTGTTTAAAATTGCACCCCAAAAGAACTTGTCTTAAAAGTCTTCTATCGTTTATTCTTATACAAAACTCACCAACGCCAATTTTAAGCAATGCTTCTGCAGTGGTGTCAATAAGTTCCACTTCACAATTTGGACTGTTTGAGCCAAAAATGTCAATATCGCACTGCACAAATTCCCTATCTCTACCTTTTTGTGGGCGTTCTGCACGATAGACATTTCC
>CAKVNA010000152.1 GCA_934776915.1 uncultured Clostridia bacterium | reverse complement strand
ATAACACTCATGCCGTCCGACAAGTATCCGCCGACCATTGGGACATAGCTCTTTATGGCGAATTTAGCGGTTTTTAGCGATATCGAATCAGCGGTCGCAGAAGTCAGCCCACTGACAGATAGGAACGCCACAAACACCGTAAACACCACCCCAACAATCCACGAAAACAAACTTGTAAAGAACTTGGAGAACTTTTCGAGTTTAACATTTTTTGAGATTGCTCCAACTGTGCAAAAGACAACGCTAAAAATAAAGACTGGGACCAAAATTGTTGAAAACATTTTGGCAATTCCGCTGGATAAGATTGCCATAAATGGTTGAAAGGTGCTTGCAGAAACAGTGCCACCTATGGCGGTCATAAGGGTTAGCAAAATTGGAAAGATTGCCTCCATTTGAGATTGCATAAGTGCTATAGCGTCTGAACTTGTGTGTAAGACATCTAGGACAAGTTTTAAGACAATAGTCGCCACAGTTCCAAAACACGCAAGATAGACAATCCTTCCCACGCCACCACCGTCATCGGTCACATTGCTTAAAAGACTATATGCGATGACAACTGCAATAATAACGGCAAAATATGGCACATAATTTAAAACAAAGTCAAAGACAGTTCCAAGCGCATAAGGAATGAAAGCACTGTATGCCGCCTCGTTTTCTCCCGACACAAAACTCTTAACTAGGTCAATAAAACTTTTTTTCCCAACAAAGTTCTGTTCATTTGAGCCAAGATTTCCAAGTTGTCCGTCAAGGTCGCTGAAGTCGATGTCATCAAGTTGTTTGTCTATATTATCGCCAAGTTCTTCTTCAACACTTTTGGAGGAAAGCAAACTTCCCTCACTCTGACATGCATTTAATAGATTGCAATTATTCTCAACAACAGTTTTAACTTGCAAATTGTCTTGAGAATTTAACTTGCTTGAAATTTGGCATGAGAATGTGCAAAAATAAGCCACAAATAAAAAAGCGACAACTAAAATTAAGATAAAATTATGTTCTTTAATTCTATTTCTCAATTTTCTACCCTATGAATTTTCAAATCTCCTACGGCAAGATTGAAATAATGACTTCAAGCAAATTCCAAACTATTGGCAACGCTAAACAAGCAATTATAATTTTCCCAGCGATTGTAACTTTGTTTGCTATGGCAGCGTTTCCACTATCCACACACACGCCACTTGCAAACTCCGTCAAAAGCCCTACGCCCAAAATCTTAAGCAAATTGGCAAAAAAGCCATAGTCAAGACCAGTTTTATTGAAAATTTGTGTGGCAAAGTTGAAAAGTTCTCGCAACTTGTCCACAACCATAAAGAGAATAATTAGGCTTCCAGTAAGAACAATTACTACAAAAAACTCTGGTCTAACTTGCTTTATCACCGCACCCGCAACGCATGTAAGAATTGCAACTCCAACTATCTTAAAAATCTCCATAACTTCCCCATTTTGCAAGGCTTTTTGCAAAGAAATTTGCTAATACAACAAAAACAACCGCTTGACCGTTTCAAAAAGGTCGCTAACCATGTTAACCGCCATAAGTAGCACCACCACCAGTCCAGCAAGCGTTGCAACCGTTGCAATTTCTTCCTTACCCACATTTTTTAAAATTTGAGCCACAATGGCAGTTAGCAGCCCTATGCCAGCAATTTTGAAAATCAAATTATAGTCCATATTACACCTTCTTTATAAAAAAATGATTGCAAGCATTGCTCCCGCCACCACAAAAAGTTTTATGTAAGTCCCAAAAAATTTACCCTTATTCTCGTCACAAACCTTGCTTTTTGACTTATATTTAGATTTGTTAATTTCAAGTTTTGCAAGTTCCTCGTCTGTCAAAAAAGTTCCTAAATTCATTAAAAACTCGCAAACATCTTTCATTTCATTGCCACTTATTGACGCCACCTCAAACTGCAAAAAGTCTTTGTCCTCAATTTTGCCCGCTAGCCACTTTTCATATTGCTCCAAGACAGCCCCAAATTCTTTTCCAAACAAATTTTTGTGATTTGATACAAAATTGGGGAGAGTTTGCAAGTTTCCTTTGATTTGTAGCATAAGTTCTTCGCAAAACAAGCATAAATCAGAATAGAAGTTTGACCTCTTTTTGAAATGACTTCCGCACAGAACCCCCGCCACAACACAACAGCCAAAGCACACCAAAATCAATAACACTTTCACCGTTTTCACCTTCACTTTTTGTCATTTTTGCCACAAATAAACATTCACTACAAAAACAATACACACTATCAATTTAAATGTAACTTATGCACCTTAGATTCTCATCAAACACACCTTCTATTGTCCCTGGG
>CAKVNA010000151.1 GCA_934776915.1 uncultured Clostridia bacterium | reverse complement strand
AGTCAAACTAATACATTTAATAAGGAGAAAAAAATGAAAGTTAGACCATCAGTAAAACCAATTTGCGACAAATGCAAGGTTATCAAAAGAGAAGGGAAAGTTATGGTTATTTGCCCAAATAAAAAGCACAAACAAACTCAAGGTTAAGCAAACAACATGGTCACAGGCGGCTGTTTGGTTGCTTTTTTGCACCAAATCTGTGACTTGTGAAAATAAATAATCGGATTTAATTTAATTTTATGGAGGAATAAAAATGGCTCGTATTGCTGGTGTTGATTTACCAAACGAGAAAAGACTTGAAATCGGTCTCACCTACATCAAAGGCATTGGACTCAAAACAAGTCAAAAAATTTTGAATGAAACAAAAATAAGCCCTGACATTCGTGTAAAAGATCTTAGCGAAGAACAAGTTGCTCAACTTAGAAACTACATCGAAAAGCACCTCACTGTTGAAGGCGACCTTACAAGAGAAGTGTCACTTAACATTAAGGCTCTTTCCGAAATTGGTTGCTACAGAGGCATCAGACACCGTAAAGGTCTTCCTGTTAGGGGACAAAGCACAAAACAAAATGCAAGAACAAGAAAAGGTCCAAAGAAGACCGTTGCAAAGAAAAAAGGTGCTAAATAAGCAAGGAGGTAATGGATAATGGCAGAAAAAAAGAAAGTCGTTAGAAAGAAAAAACAGACAAAGAACATTGATAAGGGTGCAGTTCATATTCAAGCATCATTCAACAATACACTTGTAACATTTACAGACCTTGCTGGCAACACTTTGGCATGGTCAAGTGCTGGCTCACTTGGCTTCAAAGGTGCAAGAAAAAGCACTCCATTTGCTGCTCAACAAGCAGTTGAAACTGCAGCAAAACTTGCAAAAGAGCAAGGCTTGAAATCGGTTGAAGTTTATGTTAAAGGACCTGGCAATGGCAGAGAGGCTGCAATTAGAGCTCTTGGCGCTGCGGAATTGAGCGTTACAAAAATTAGTGATGTTTCACCAATTCCACACAATGGTTGCCGTCCTCCTAAAAAGAGAAGGATTTAAGAGGAGATAGAGAAATGGCAAAATACACAGACGCAGATTGCAGACTTTGCAGACGAGAAGGTTGCAAACTCTTTTTGAAGGGCGATAGATGCATCTCTCCAAAGTGCGCAATGGAAAAAAGACCAGTTGTTCCTGGACAACATGGTATGGGAAGAAAGAAAATTACTGACTATGGCATGCAACTTAGAGAAAAACAAAAAGTTAAAAGAGCATATGGACTTCTTGAAAAGCAATTTAGAGAATATTATGAAAAAGCAACCAGAATGAAAGGTGTTGTTGGTGAAAATATGCTCAGCTTGCTTGAAAGACGCCTTGACAATGTTATTTACAGAATGGGCATTGGTGATAGCAGAAGCGAAAGCAGACAAATCGTAAGCCACGGACACATTTGTGTCAATGGAAATGTTGTTGACATTCCTTCTTATTGTGTTAAGGAAGGAGATGAAATTTCAGTAAAAGAAAGCAAAAAAGATTTGCAAAAATTCCAACAACTCAAAGGCATCAAAATTGTTATGCCAAAATGGTTGGAATTTAACACAGATACAATGGTCGGCAAAATTGTTGCTCTTCCAAAGAGAGATGACATCGACTTGAACATCCAAGAACATATGATAATTGAGTTGTATTCAAGGTAAGGAGGGATATTCACATGATGCAAATTGAAAAACCAAAGGTTTCGATTGAAGAAAAAAATGACGGCAGTTTTGCAAAATTTGTTGTTGAACCACTTGAATGTGGCTACGGCATAACCCTTGGCAACTGCATGAGAAGAACTTTGCTTGGTGCAATGCCAGGTGCAGCTCCTATTGCAATCAAAATTGATGGTGTTCAACATGAATTTTCCAGCATGCCTGGAGTTACAGAAGATGTAACAGACATTGTGCTTAACATCAAAGAAATGGCTGTTAAAACGAGTGTTCTTGACGAAGACTTTACAACAGTTATCAGACTTAACAAAGTTGGACCTTGCGAAGTTTTTGCAAGCGACTTTGAACCAAATGACCAAGTTGAAATTTTGACTCCAGACCTCAAAATCTGCACTCTTGATGACGATGCAGAAATCAACATGGAAGTTACAATCGGTCGTGGCAGAGGATATGTCCCTGCACAAAAGAACAAAAAAGAAGATAGCCCAATCGGCACAATAGCCGTTGACTCAATCTTCACACCAGTCAAAGCAGTCAACTATAAAGTTGAAAGCACTCGTGTTGGTCAATCAATCGACTTCGACAAATTGACGCTTGAAGTGCAAACAAATGGCACAATGAGTGCAAA
>CAKVNA010000150.1 GCA_934776915.1 uncultured Clostridia bacterium | reverse complement strand
TGTTGTGGCACAGAATTTGGATAATGATAAAAAGCCACTGGCACAAAAAACAGTTCAACAAATGGTGGAAGAAGGGCTTAGAAAGAAATTTCACAAGTCTATTTTTGCCAAGTTTGTTGGAGCAATAAATGACTATAACCTTCTAAAAGAGGGCGACAAAGTTGCAGTTTGCATCTCAGGTGGAAAGGACAGTATGCTTATGGCAAAGTTGTTTCAGGAATTAAAAAGACACAACAAATATCCCTTTGAACTTGTTTTTATGGTTATGGACCCAGGTTACAGCAGTGCAAACAGAAAGAAAATTGAGCAAAATGCAGAACTTCTTGGCGTGCCGGTTGTTATTTTCGACTCACCTATTTTTGAAAATGTTGTAACCATTGAAAAATCACCATGCTATATCTGTGCAAGAATGAGGCGGGGATATTTGTATTCAAAAGCCAAAGAACTTGGTTGCAACAAAATTGCACTAGGTCACCACTTTGACGATGCAATAGAAACTGTCCTTATGGGCATGCTTTATGGCGCACAAGTGCAGACAATGATGCCAATGCTTCATAGCCAAAATTTTGATGGCATAGACCTAATAAGACCTATGATTTATGTTAGGGAACGAGATATTATCGCTTGGCGTGATGCCTACAATTTGGAATTTCTTGCGTGTGCTTGCAAGTTTACAGAAGAAAATTATTCTAAAAACAGCGATAAAGAAACACAATCTATGCGTAAATGGACAAAAAACCTTATTAAAGACCTTGAAAAACACAACAAGCAAATTCCAGACAATATTTATGCCAGCATGTCAAACATAAATCTTTCGCAAGTGATAGCCTACAAGGACAAAGACGGCAAAAGACACAATTTTTTGGAAGATTTTTAAAAAAACATATCAACAATTTGATATGTTTTTTTATATTTCTTAACTTTAAAATAGCAAATCTTAAATAATAACAATTTATAAAAATATAAACTCAGTTTACTTAAAACAGATAGCAAATAGCATAAAATCTAAAAAATAATACACAACCTATTGGCACAAAATTTGGTATAACTTTAAAACTATATGGCACAAAATTACGGGTGAGATATGCTAAAAAGTATCCTTATTTGTAAAGTTGTTTATTGCAAGGAGTATCCCTAATTTGCCATATTCATAGGTAAGTCCGCCTTGCATATATGCAGTGTATGGAGCGACCAATGGGCCGTCACAAGAAAGTTCAATGGTTGACCCTTGTGTAAAGCTTCCACTAGCCATAATTTCTTCGTGTGGATAGCCAGGTGTTTCACCAGGGATAGGTGTAACATAACTTTCAACAGGGGCGCTTTTTTGAATTCCAACACAAAAATTGATAAGATTTTCAGGAGTTTTAAGTGCTATTGTTTGCACAATGTCTGCTCGTTTTTCGTTCCATTTTGGACTGACTTCAAAGCCTAGTTTTTCAAGCATAAGACTTGCAAGAGTCATTGTTTTTAGTGCTGAACAAACAACACTTGGAGCATTGTGAAGCCCTTTATAAAAGGAATGAAGTTGGTTCATATTTGCTCCAATATCTTTGCCAATGCAAGGGGCGGAAAAGCGTTCTGCAACATCTTCAACAAGTTCATGCTTTCCGACAATATATCCACCAGTTTGTGCAATTCCGCCACCTAGGTTTTTCATCAGTGACCCAACAATAATATCTGCACCCACTTCGGTTGGCTCTTTTTCTTCTACAAAGTCGCCATAGCAGTTGTCAACCATAATTATCACATCTTTGTTCACTTCTCTTATTGCTTTGCACACTCTTTCAATTTTGTCAATGGTCAAACTTGGTCTGTTGCTATATCCTCTGCTACGCTGAATTTCAACAAGTTTTACTTTGCCAATTTTCAACCTATCGCAAATGGTTATAATGTCAAAATCTCCGTCTATAAGTTCAATTTGCTCATAATTTATGCCATTTTTCAAAAGGGAATTGCGACTGTTTCCCGTAAGACCAATTATGCTTTTTAGCGAGTCGTATGGTTCACCAGAAATGCTTATCATGGTGTCACCATTTTTAAGAAGTCCAGAAAAAGTAAGTGACAAGGCGTGTGTGCCACTCATAATTTGTGGGCGAACAAGGGCATCTTCCGTTCCAAAAATTTGGGCATAAATTCTTTCTAACTTATCCCTTCCTTCGTCACTATATCCATAACCAGTTGTGCCTATGAAATCACTGCTAGACAACCTTTGGTAATGAAAAGCTTTTAAGACTTTTGCACTGCATCTAAGGCAGTTTTCATCATACTTTTTGAACACTTGTTGAAGCTCATTTTCACATTCATTGCACAGTGTTAC
>CAKVNA010000149.1 GCA_934776915.1 uncultured Clostridia bacterium | reverse complement strand
AGACCGCACATTGTGATTGTCAAAATTACGGCATATTCCTTTATGTTAAGCAAATTGTTATAAAAATTTTCGGGCAAAATTGCCACTGGAAGTGCTTGATTTATATAAATAAGCCCTAGCAAAATTATGGTCAAAAATGCCATTATTTGTCCCAATATTGAAAATAATTTTGAGAAATTTCTTAACACAATCATTTTTCACCTCGTGATTAAAAACTTTATGTTATTTTGATATTTTTTTTGAAAGTAGGGTGGCAACATTTTCTAGCCTTAAAGCAATTTCCTCTTTGCCCAAAAGTTGCATTAGGAAATATAAGTCAGGTGTGTTGCGTTTTGTTGTAAGTGCCACACGGATAATTCCGCTTAGGTCTGCAACACTGCCACGATAGTTTTCTGGATTTTGGCGATAGTCTTTCATATTGTTGGCAAAACCAAGAGGAATGCAGAGAGATTTTATTTTGTCAAACCAAGTTTGTTTGTCGTCAGATAGGTCAAAAACATTTTTATAGGCTTTGAGTGCAGCGATAACTTCCTCTGGAGTAAATTTGCTGTCGAAGTCATATTCTGACAAATCCTTATCTTTTGTGGAATAGAACATATAACTATAAAGGCTTTCTACTTCGCTCCATTTTGAAATGTCCTTTCTTGGGTTTTTGCCCTCTCTGTCTATGGAGAAAAGTTTGATACAAAAGTCTTTCATATTGACAATTTTTTCATAAAAACTCTTGTCATATTTCTCTGCCCATGCAAGAAGTGAATTATAAATTTCTTGGGCAGAAAGTCGGCTTATAACTTGCTTTGAGCAATCGTCAAGTTTTTGGAAGTCAAACATTGGGTTGTTTGAACCAATTTTGGAAACTTTGAATGGAAACTCATAATATGACTTGTCTGGGTTTGCTCGGCGGAAGTCTTCAAAGTCACTGTTTATAAGATTGAGCAAATATTCCATAACACTGCCAACTGGATAGCCTTGTTCCACAAAATATCTTGCGTCTGCTTCGTTGTCCTTTCTTTTGCTGACTTTTCGCTTGTTGCCGTTATCGTCAATTTTTGAAATGACTGGCGTGTGGGCATATTTTGGAGGTTTTAAGCCAAAGGCACGGAATAGTTCTAGGTGAGCAGCAAGTGAAGGATACCATTCTTCACCTCTGACAACCAATGTTGTCCCCATAAGCGTGTCATCAACCACATGAGCTAGAGAGTAAGGTGGAATTTTGTTGCTTTTTAAGATGACAATATCCTTTGTGTTTTCCCTAATTTCTCTTTCACCTTTAATCTCGTCTTTAAACTTAAACTTTCTTTCGCCATTGCCTTCGCTCTTAAGTCTTATGGCAAAAGGCATGCCAAGGCTCAAATTGTGTTCAATCTGCTCCATTGTAAGTTCTCTGCAAGGGTCCTTGCCGTCTATATCGTCTGACTCGGCAAGTTCTTCTTCTCGTCTTTTAAGCACATCTTCCTTGTTCCCCGACACTTGGCAAAAACATGGATATGCTTTGCCTATTGACACAAGGTGTTTTGCAAATGCCATATATATTCGCTGTCTTTTGCTTTGAACATAGTCGCCATAGTCGCCCACTTGAGGCTCACTATCGCCTCTGTAGCCCTCGTCTGGCTTAAGCCCGAAATAACTTAGCATATTATAGGCGATGTCGCCCGCATTTTGCACTTCACGCTTGCAATCGGTGTCTTCAAGCCGCATGAAAAACACGCCGCCCGAGTGATAGGCAATAAGTTTGTTGATAAATGCTTGATAAACTGTTCCAATGTGCAAGAATCCCGTTGGGCTTGGAGCAACACGAGTTACTTGTGCCCCTTGTGGAAGAATTCTTTTTGGATAGCAAGCAAAGCACTCGTCAACTGTTGGCAAGTCTTCTGGGAAAAGCATATTTGCTAATTTTATATAGTCCATAATTTTGTCCTTTTAGTTGTTGATATTCGACACAACTTTTGATAGCCCATTGTAAGCACCGTCAAATCTTGTGTTCATAAAGTTTTCAATAACTTTGACATTTGATTGTTGCAAAGTTGTAAGAGTTGACACATAGGCGTTTCTGTCGTCTTCTGTTTTGTAACTTAAATATTCCCTAACATTTACATTCGCACAAGCGTTACGCATAAGGGCATATTCTCTGTCAAATTTTGATTTGTTTTGCAAAAGGTTTAGAAGATAATTTTGTGTGTCGGCAAGATATTCTGGTGCAATTCGTGTCATGACATCACGATTGTTTTGAAGAATACTTTTTGCAGTTGCTGTAAGAGAACAGATGTCGCTTACTGTGTCTGTTTCGTTATACCATGAAAGCACTTCGCCATATGGAAG
>CAKVNA010000148.1 GCA_934776915.1 uncultured Clostridia bacterium | reverse complement strand
CTCATTCTTCTCTTTTTCAATAAGAGATTTGGCACAAGCACGCCGCCAGAGGTTTCTTCTTCAAGTTCTTCCTTTGAGGAGAACATCTTGCTGTTCAGAAGGACTTTTGCAACTTGTTCATTCTTTTCCCTTTCTTGCTCTGTGTCAAGTTTACGCCTTTTCCTTGGTTCAAGTTTTTGAACAGGTTTAACTTTAATTTCTTCCTTTTTAGGTTCAACTGGAGCAACAACTGGTTCTGGCTGAGGTTCGCTTACAGCTTTATTCTTCTTAAACCATTTTTGCTTTCTTCTGTCGTCATCTGGCAAAAATTCAGATTCTGGAATCGTTTCAAATTTGCCACGATTTTTCTTATTTGCGAGCAATTTCTCTTGCTCTGCTTTGTCGGCAAGATAAATGGCTTCGTAGGTCTTTCTAAGTTCTCGGACACGCTGACGAATTGCTGTTTCCTCGGCTTCAACCTTGGCTTTTTCTTCAGCGTAATATTTTGCAATCTTTTGTGGGTCAACGCCCTCACGGAACATCTGTTGACATTGCCTGTTCACTTCAAGAAGTCTTTGTGTTGGCTTCATAAGGGCTTGCTTACGGAGAACATATTTTTTAACTTCTCTTGGAACGGTGTTGTCACGCCACATAAGTGAGATGTAATTGAGCCTGTCTTTTTCGTCTGCTTGAACGAGAATTTTGTATTTGGTCTTTTTGCTCATTCTGTAGCCGATGCCATTCTTGACGCAAATTTCATCTGTAATTTTTCTTTTTTCTTCCACGCAGTCAAGTTCAAGTTTTGCCATTTGAACATCACGCACAGATTCCCTGACAATAAGGAACACAAGAAGTCCCACTGGGATAAAGAGCAAGAACACGCCGCCCGATGCGGAGAATGCTCCAATAACTTTTGACATAAAGATTGAGAATGGTGCATCGTCATAGACACCAACAACCAAGTCCTCTCTGACCCACCAACCATCCGGAGATGCGGTGGTGTCATTTTTGTTTACTTTAAGACCATTTGAAGATCCATATGTCTTGAACCACCTTACACCGTCTTCGTCAACTCTAACTTCATAAACATGGTGGAAAACGATGTTGCAACCGCTTTGAGCGGCTTTGACCATTTCAGAATTTTTTGTGCCAAAAAGATAGTTAAATTCAAAAGTATATTTTCTTTCGCCAATGTCTGCTGGGTCAACCAATGCAGCGTCCCTTGGATAAAGTCTTGAAATGTCGTCAGATTGATAGAACGCAATCTTGTCGCCTGGAATGAATTTGCCGTTTTCATAGCGTTGTGGTTTAAGAGTTTTTGCATCAACAGCACGAACAATAATCGTGTCACCAATTTTATGTCCACTGGCAACCATGCTTGGGCTCACAATTCTGAAGTTGCTGTAACCAGCAAACGAAGGGCAAACTTTGTGTATGCTTGAGTTTACGCTTGAAATGCAAACAAGACCGGCGAAAACCACCAGTATGCAAGTGAGAACATTCAAAACAACATTTGTGAAAATCTGAAAAGGAGTCCTTGATCTAATTGCTTTTTGGTTGAGAGGTCTGCGTTTGGAATACTTGTTCTTAAGTTTTTTTGCAGTCCTGTCCAAAGCTTTTTGAACGCTTGGATCCTCCTTTACGATTACATTAACTATTTCCGCCATTATCTTCCCCTAGTTCGTGCACGGACAAAGATAGTTTGCCCAAAATTTGCGCACTCATACTTTCATCTGCCACCGACACCACAACTTTAATATCGATTTCAGATTTACTAAGATTAGTATAATAGTTTCCTTCGGTTAAGTCAAAAGATTTAAGCACATTCGTTGAACTTTCTTCCACGAAAAGTTGAACATTTATATTTCGTAGTTCGCTTGTGTCAAGCGACATTCCCAAAATAAGGTCATTTGACAAAAGTTTGCCAACATGATAGTCAATTTCAAGTTTTTGTCCTGCTTGAAGGGCAATATTTCCCAGTTCAAAATCGCCAGTTTTGTTTTCGTTCATTGCAAAAAACTTGCTGGAAATTTGCCTTGGGTTGTTGCCGGTTATTTTGGCAGAAACTACTGTCACAGCGATTTGAGGAGAGGCGTGTGCTGGGGTCAAAGAGAAGTTGACCGCAAGCATAGTCACAGATAAAACGCACATGAGAATGTAAATAAAATTGTTCTTAACAAATGCAGTAATTTTTTGGAATTTCGACTTTTTCATAACTGCCTCCCAAATTGGTGGATATTTCAAAACAAGTTTAACACACAAGTTCAATTTTTGCAAGGGGTAAAATCGAAAAAACAACAAAAGACCTGACAGAAATCAAGTCTTTAGGCGGTTGTTAAATCGGACACGATGCCAGCGGTGGTGGAG
>CAKVNA010000147.1 GCA_934776915.1 uncultured Clostridia bacterium | reverse complement strand
TGCGAAGTCCACGCAAAATGCCATAAAATCCCGCCTTAAAGGGATGCCACCACAGTTTTGGGTGACGGGATAGCACAAACATATATAGTTTAAGCGAACACTCGCCGTTGAAGATTGTTTTGTCAAAATCGTATAAATTCATGCTGTTAGTATATCAATTTTAAGTAAAATATACAACAGTTTTTGAGAGGTTTGGGTATATTTGTGTTGACTAAAAATTTTTTATGGGGTATTATGGGTTGTATGAATGGGGGGCGGGACTGCACAACGCAGTTGTGCGGGTTGCCCGAATGGGCAACCGTTCCCCCGAGCCTGTCGGCTCGGGGGTGTCCCGCCCCCAAAAGGAGAATCTATGTTACAAGTCGTTGATGTATCTCTCAACTTTGGGAGCAGAAAACTTTTTAGCGAAGTAAATTTGAAATTCACCAAAGGAAATTGTTATGGTGTTATTGGTGCAAATGGTGCTGGGAAATCTACCTTTCTCAAACTCCTATCTGGTGAAATTGAAACAACAAAAGGATATATAACCCATGACAAAAACGAACGCATGTCAGTTTTGCAACAAAATCAAAATGCCTTTGACAATGAAACAGTTTTAAGAACAGTTTTGCTAGGTCACAAAAGACTTATGGAAGTGTGGGACCAAAAAGACAAACTATATATGAAAGAGGACTTTTCCGAAGCAGACGGCATATTGGCAGGCGAATTGGAACAAGAATTTGCTGACCTTGGCGGCTGGGAAGCAGAAAGTGACGCACAAACACTCCTTGCAAGCATCGGCATTGACAGCGAGTATTATGACACCCTAATGCGTGACCTTGACAGCAAACTTAAAGTTAAAGTCCTTTTGGCACAAGCGTTGTTTGGCAATCCAGACATTTTGCTTCTTGACGAACCTACAAACAACCTAGACATAAAGACTATTGCTTGGCTTGAAAACTTTTTGCTAAATTATGAAAACACCGTCATCACTGTTTCACACAATAGACACTTTTTGAACAAAGTTTGCACACACATTTGTGATGTGGACTATGGCAAAATTTCAATTTTTGTCGGCAACTATGACTTTTGGTATGAAAGCAGTCAACTTATTCTTCGTCAACAAAAAGAAGCAAACAAGAAAGCAGAAGCAAGAGCAAAGGAACTTCAAGACTTCATTGCACGCTTCTCGGCAAATGCCAGCAAATCAAAGCAAGCAACCAGCAGAAAGAAAGAACTTGAAAAACTTACCATTGAGGACATCAAGCCATCTTCAAGAAGATACCCTTACATTGCTTTTTCATCTGAAAGACCAATTGGCAATGATGTTTTGGTGGTGGAAAAACTTAGCAAAAAAGGCTTTTTTGAAAATGTGAGTTTTATTGTGGATAGAAATGACAAAATTGCCTTCTTATCCGACAATGTAAACGCAATTTCTGCCCTATTTGACATTCTTTCTGGCAAAGACACCGACTACACCGGCAAAATTAAATGGGGCAAAACAATCACTCACTCCTATCTTCCAAAAGAATATAACGAAATGTTTAACACAACATTGTCACTGACCGATTGGCTTGGGCAGTTTTCAAAAGAAAAAGACCAAACATTCCTTCGCAGTTGGCTTGGCAGAATGTTGTTCTCGGGTGAAGAAGCCTTAAAACCAGCAAATGTCATAAGCGGTGGAGAAAAAGTCCGCTGTATGCTTTCAAAAATAATGCTTGAACAAGGAAATGTCATTTTGCTTGATGAGCCCACCAATCACCTTGACCTAGAAAGCATAACTGCCCTAAACAAAGGCATGAGCAATTTTAATGGAGTTTTGCTCTTTGCCTCGTCAGACCAAGAACTAACCCAAACAGTTGCCAACAGAATTATCAAAATTGACAACACCAAAACCTTCGACAGATACATCACCTATGATGAATATCTTGAAAAGTATGCAAGATAAACACAAAACTGAGGCAAAACCTCAGTTTTTTAGTCGCAAACCATCTGTAACTTTATAATATATAAAAAACACCAACCCTTGCGGATTGGTGTTTGAAATTTTTAGTTCCATTTAATAGTTAAGTCATTGGGTTACATTTTTACTTGTTATGTCAAGAGTTTTCATGGTTTTCTTTCCTTCACCACTGACTAAAAGTCAGTTTCGTCGACTTCACTTCTCTTTAAAAGGAGGTGATCCAGCCACACGTTCTCGTATAGCTACCTTGTTACGACTTCACCCCAGTCATCGATTTTGCCTTAGGCAGCTGCCTCCCATTGCTGGGTTAGCTCACCGACTTCGGGCCCCCTCGACTCCCATGGCGTGACGGGCGGTGTGTACAAGACCCGGGAACGCATTCACCCCGACATGCTGATTCGGGATTACT
>CAKVNA010000146.1 GCA_934776915.1 uncultured Clostridia bacterium | reverse complement strand
GCAAATGCCCGTGCAATCTATAACAAGAGTTCTATCTACCCTTTCAATTTTTGCCCCCAGAGATGACAAAATGTCGAGCATACAATTTATGTCCGAAAAGTTTGGACAGTTGTGCAGCACGACCACCCCGTCACACAACACGCACCCCGCAAGAATGGCAAGATAAGAGTTTTTGGCACAAGGGACCGTGACCTCGCCAAAAAGTTTGTTGCCACCAACAATTTCAAATTTATCCATTTTACCCCACAAAACTATGTATATATCATTTTATGGAGAAAAACAGATTTCTGACACAAAAAAAAGCAAGAGAAAATTCCCTTGTTTTTTTTAATTTAGTATTTAAATATTATTCTTGAACATAAACCAATGTCATAGCAAGTTTTTGTCCAGCAGAATTGGTGTCTGTGAATGTAACAGAAGTTGGAGTAACTGTGCCGATAAGAGTACTCTGGCTGCTTGAAGTTCTGTCAACAATAATCACATTACCGATAATTTTGTAAGGAACATTGTTTCCAAGCCAGTCAACAAAGTTCCCATTGCCAAGAAGATTAATCTTGCCGATGTATTCTGTTTGTGTCGCACCATCAACAGTATAGGATGTAACTTTGTATGAGCCTGCTTTAATTTTAACATCTTCTGTGTAGTTCATAACCATGATAACATATCTGCCATCAACATCGCCTTCAAATCTAATTGAAGTTTCTGTTATTGTGCCATAAATCGTGAATGAATGTCCTGCTTCAGAAGAAGTCATTTTAATTCTGTCACCCATTGTGGAAACTGGTGTAAGACAATCTTTATAATCTTTGAGGGATGTGCCAGTGTAAACAAAAGGAACTCCCTTTGGTTGTTCAACACCGCCAATGCTTTCATAAGATGTAACATAAGAACCCAACTTAAGTTGGACATCTTTGACATACTTCAATGTTGCTGCAACATGTCCAGGAGCAAGTTCACCCTCAAATGACACTGTTTGTGAATCTGCAGTACCTGTTAGGGTGTATGTATTTCCATTTGTTACCGCATAAGTAAGGGTCATTGCCCCTTCATCATCAATATCATACGTAAAATTAACTATTTCAGATTCATCCAAGCCCGTAATGACACCTTGTTCAAAGTGCATAACCTCACCAATTTGTTCTGTTTTGCTTTCACCGTTTACTGTGTATGTTTGAATTTTGTAAGTTCCGCCTACAAACTTTCCTGGCACACTAGGTTCTTCAGGGGTTCCACTTTCCCCGCAGCCGGTGGCGAGAAGCAAGCAAGGGAGCATAATCAAACTGCACAACACAATCCAAAATTTTTTCATTTCTTTTCTCCTTTTTTTTCTCTCATTTTGTTGATTGAATGACACTATTTTTTCCTATAAAAGTCAAGGCTATTTGTGAAATATATATTTTTTTGTCAAATTTGACAGAAAAAAATAGTTTCATGGATATTATACAGAACATTTTGTTCCATGTCAACATTTTTTGAACATTTTGTTCTAAACTATCCAGAAAGACTGAAGGAGTTGAGGGTTGAAAGTGGGTTGTCAAGGGTTGCTTTGGCAAATATTTTATTTGTTAACCCAAGAACCATAAGTTACTGGGAACTTGGGCAGCGAGAGTGCAATTTGGAACAACTTGCAAAACTTGCCGAAACATTTGGCGTTTCGACTGATTATCTTCTTGGACTTGAAGACTGACCTAGTCTTATTACTTCCCCATTTTTATATTTGCCATAAAGGAAATCGGGCTTAAAGTTATCTTGTGGCAATGCCCCAAAATAAATATTAAATTCATTCCTATCCAATTCAAGAGCAATTTCATCTATATGTTCTAGTGCTTCTTTAATTACTAAGTCATCATATATGAAGTTGTCCTTATAAAATAATACATTATCACCTATAAGACAACCCCTAGTCATTTTATTAAATTCCTCTTTGCTCATACCTTTTATTTGACTGTATTCATAATGTGACATATGGCAACCTTTGGGCATAAACTCAACTTTATTTTTATAAATTAAAAACGCCCTTCTCTGTTTGTGAAAATCTCTAGCGGACTCTTTTGTTTCATATCTATAATCCATTGTCAAAACTCCTATATAGTTAATTGTATCATAAAAATACAAAGTTAGTTATGCTATAACTTAACTTCACTTGCTCTTTTTCTTAAAATTTCATTAACAAGTTCTTCATTTCCATAATAGACACTATCACAATTATTTAATATTTCTTCATTTTCTTCGCTTATATCGTCTGGGTTGATTTCGTAAGTTTTATATGCAAGTTCAATAGTGCTCTTTAATGGTTCTGGAAGAATTGTCATCAATGTTGTAACATAATCTTTTAAATTCCCATTATCATTCACATT
>CAKVNA010000145.1 GCA_934776915.1 uncultured Clostridia bacterium | reverse complement strand
ATATTAAACAAGCGGTTCAATGCGAGGTTTGTTTTTCCCACGAGGGAATTTTTTCGGAGTGACTGCAAATTTTTTAAATACTGCAATATTCCTTTCATCACTATTCAGGTCTATTTTTAATATCTTTTCAAGTTTTGCACCGAGCAATTTTAAAGCATTTTCAGAAGACTGTAATTCTTCCTCCAAATTTTGAGATTTGTATGCCAAAAATATTCCACCAATTTTAACAAAAGGCAAGCAATATTCGCATAAAGTATTACGACTGGCAACCGCACGAGCAACACAAACATCAAATTGTTCCATAAAATTTTCTTTTTGCGCCAAGTCTTCTGCCCGAGCATGCAAGCAAGTCACATTTTGAAGGGAGAGCACGCTTGCAAGGTCAGATAAAAATGTAATTTTTTTGTTTACACTGTCCACCGCAACGACTTTTAGGTCATCTCTAACAATTTTTAGTGGAAAACTTGGAAAACCCGCCCCCGCACCTATATCAATAACCGTTGCATTTTGTGGAATAATATCCATTGAAAGTATGCTATCCAAAAAATGTTTTTTAAAGACTTCATCATGAGATGTTATTGCTGTAAGGTTAAATTTGTTGTTCCATTCCACCAAATTTGAAAAATATTGCTCAAATTTTTCTTTTTTGTTTGAAATTTCATCATAAAAGTGACTTAAATCTGTTTTTACATAGAATTTTTGGAATTTTTTTTCAGTTTTATCTGGCATTTTAACTCCTTTTTGTGCTGTTTTTTATTTCATCTTGGCGTTTTTTCATAGTTAGGAAAATTGTAAGAACAGCAATGTCAGCAGGGGACACCCCACTAATTCTGCTTGCTTGTCCAAGTGAAAGAGGTTTAAACTTGTTTAATTTTTGTTGTGCTTCAATTCGCAAACCTCTTATTTGAGAGTAGTCAAAATTTGCTGAAAGTTTAATTTCTTCATTTTTTCTCATTTGAGAAATCAAAATTTTTTGTCTTTTAAGATACCCAGAGTATTTTACTTCTGTTTGGACATAACTTAAAATATTGTCGGAAATATTTTTGAAAATGTTAAAACGATTTCTAATATCAAAAATTGAAATATTTGTGCGTTTTAAAACTTCACGAACTTTTGGGTCAATGGACAAAGTGCTTTCGTTCTTTTCCTCATAAAGTTTTTTTACTTCTTTGGCATTCAAAGAAATGTCAAGGTCTTTTTGTGCTTTTTCAATAAGTTTAATTTTCTTTTCAAAAATCTTGTATCGTTCGTCTGTTACAAGTCCAATTTTTCTGCCGATTGGCGTAAGTCTTATGTCCGCATTGTCTTGGCGGAGCAAAAGCCTATATTCTGCACGGGAAGTCATCATTCTGTAAGGCTCGTTGGTGCCTTTTGTTACAAGGTCATCAATCAAAACACCGATATATGCTTCATCTCGCCCCAAAATCAGAGGGTCTTCGTTGTGCAACTTTCTGCTGGCGTTAATTCCTGCGATAAGTCCTTGCGCCGCCGCTTCCTCATAGCCGCTTGTGCCGTTAATTTGCCCCGCAAAAAACATTCCAGAAATTCGTTTTGACTCCAAAGTTGGCAAAAGTTCAAGCGAATTTATGCAGTCATACTCAATGGCATAGGCGTTTCGCAAAATTTCGACATTTTGAAAGCCGTCAACACTGCGATACATTTCTTCTTGCACATCAACTGGCATTGACGAGGAAAACCCTTGAACATAAATTTCTGTTCCCGACTTGTCTTCTGGTTCGAGGAAAATTTGGTGGCGAGGTCGGTCGGCAAAGCGCACAACTTTGTCCTCAATGGAAGGGCAGTAGCGGGGACCAATGCCTTTAATCATGCCACTATACATTGGCGCACGATACAAATTTTTGCGAATTATGTCGTGTGTGCGTTCGTTTGTATAGCCCAAATAACATTTGCACAAATTTTTTGGTTGTTTTTTTGTCAAAAAAGAGAAAGATTGTATATTTTCATCACCGTTTTGTTCTTCAAACTTGTCAAAATCAATAGAACTTCTAAGCACTCTTGCAGGTGTGCCAGTTTTGAACCTAAAAATCTCAAAGCCCAATTCTTGCAAGTTTTTTGAAAGGCCTTTTGAGTTAATAAAGCCATTTGGTCCTTGGTCTTTTGTAAATTCGCCAATAATCACTCTGCTTTCCATATAAACCCCAGTTGCCAAAACGACCGCTTTGCATGGAATAATTTCACCAAAAGCATTCTTCACGCCCACAACTCTGTTATTTTCGACCAAAATTTCAACAATTTCACACTGTTTTATGGTCAAATT
The DNA here is from genome assembly GCA_934776915.1 of uncultured Clostridia bacterium. Classification (GTDB taxonomy): domain Bacteria; phylum Bacillota; class Clostridia; order Christensenellales; family UBA1242; genus UBA7862. Next base: position 85 of record CAKVNA010000145.1, on the reverse strand, counting down.
TGGTTGCTTTTCCAAAGTTTCTTTCATACTAAAATGATAGCCATGTTTGTCAACCTGAGCTCTTAAACTTTGAACAGCAACACCC
>CAKVNA010000144.1 GCA_934776915.1 uncultured Clostridia bacterium | reverse complement strand
CTCTTGGGAGAAAATGCAAGACAAGGAAAACAGCGAACTAACTGTTGTCAAAAAAATAAATTGGAAACTTGACCTTGTGTTGTTTTTTGTGGTTGTTGGCATATCAATGGCAATCGGAGCATTGTTCACAGTCATTTCTATAACCGCAGAGGGCATAAGTGATTATTGGTGGATTGACGCTTTGGGCGGAGCATTAAATGTTCTTAATGGACTCTTTATCCTATTAAGATTTAGAGAACAATGGATTCCTTGGATAGGAGTGTGTTTGTGTGAAGCAGTTATGTGGTGTCTGTCTGGAAGATATGTGCTTCTTATCCTCTCATTCGGCTATCTCACAAATTCAATTTATGGCTTTATCCAATGGACAAAATATATAAAAACACACCCACAAGCAGCAAAAGGCGAAACAAAAACTGAGGAGCAAATTCCAGAACCAGTGGCGGAAGAAACAAAAGAAGTCGCAAGTGAAAAATAAGACAAAAAGTAGGAAGGAAAAATTTTCTTTCCTATTTTTATAAAATTTCATAAAAAAGTTGAAAAATTTTGTTGACAATGGGAAAAATTGGGAATATAATATCAAAGGTCAAAGAAAGTCAAAGATATTCAAAAGGAAGGGAAAATGGCAACAGTAAGTGATGTGATTGAAGAATTTATATTGTCAATTTTGGACAACAGCAACGAAATTGATTTGTCAAGGAATGAACTTGCAGAGTATTTTGGATGTGCTCCCAGCCAAATAAATTATGTCTTGTCCACAAGGTTTAACTTTGACCGTGGCTTTGTGGTGAAAAGTAGGCGTGGCGGCGGGGGATACATTAGGCTGGAGAGAATAAAAGACTTTGATGATGAATATATAAAACATATTTTGGAAAGATTGCAATCGGAGATTTCGTACAAAGATGCAAAATATTTGGTGGAGGACTTAAAGGACAAGGAAGTTTTGACAAGCGAGCAAGCAAAGGTTTTGCTTCTTGCCATAACGGACAAGGCTCTTGGTTCGCCTATAAAAATGGAAGGAACGATAAGAGCAAACATTCTAAAAAATGTGCTTATGAACATATATAAGGAGGGAGAAAAATGAACAATTTTATAAAATTTTCGGATAGCGCCCAAAAGGTGCTTAATTATGCAGGCGAAATTACAAAAAAGATGAACGGCAATCAAATTGACTCGGAGCATTTGCTCTATGGTATTCTTTGTGTGCCATCATCTCTTGCATGCAAAATGCTTAAAGACGAAAATGTGACAAAGGAGAAACTTGCTACGAGAATAGGCAGCGCGGGATATAACCCAAATCTTTCGCCAGAAAAATTGGAACTAACCCCACGAAGCAAAAATATTTTGGTCACTGCTTCAAACATTGCTTTTAAGCTTGGGCACAACTTTTTAAGTGCCGAACATTTTTTGGTGGCAATTTTGTATAACGAAGATTGCTATGCTTTCAAACTTCTAAATTCATTCTTCAATATTGATACTTTGAATTTAAGAGAAAGAATTTATGAGGAACTAAAAAACACAAATGTTGATGACGGAAGAAACTTTGACACGGTTGACGGAGCAACACCAAGCGACAAAAGCACACTTCCAGACAACTTGCTTGAAATGGGTTATGATGTAACCCTTAAAGCCCGTCAAGGCAAAATGGACCCAATTATTGGGCGAGATAAAGAAACGGAAAGACTTATTGAAATTCTTTGCAGAAAGACAAAAAATAACCCAATTTTGATAGGTGAAGCAGGTGTTGGCAAAACGGCAGTTGTGGAAGGACTTGCACAAGCGATAGTTAAAGGTCATGTGCCAAGTGTTCTTGCAAACAAAACGATTTTCGCTCTTGACATAGGTTCTCTTATGGCTGGAACAAAGTTTAGGGGCGAACTTGAACAAAGACTTAAGGACGCTATTGAAACTATTATAAAGAATAAAAATATAATTGTGTTTATAGATGAAATTCATATGATGGCACAAGCGGGCAGTTCCACCGAGGGCGGAGCAAATGTCGCCGATATGTTAAAGCCTTATCTTGCTCGTGGAGAACTTCAAACTATTGGTGCAACAACAACAGACGAATACAGAAAGTTTATTGAAAAAGATAAAGCTCTTGAAAGACGATTTCAACCAATTATGGTCAACCCACCAAGTGTGGAAGAAACAATCTTAATTTTGCGTGGGCTTAAGGATAGTTATGAAGCATTCCACAAAATTCAAATAACAGATGAAGCAATAGTCGCAGCGGCAAAACTTTCGGATAGATACATTATGGATAGAAGTCTGCCAGACAAGGCCATTGACCTAATTGACGAGGCAAGCAGTAAGGCAAGAGTAAGCGGAACTATCCAACCTAAACACCTTCAAGATATGCAAGAC
>CAKVNA010000143.1 GCA_934776915.1 uncultured Clostridia bacterium | reverse complement strand
GTTTTTTGCAGAAGCGAGAAAGCGAAACAAAACAACAAAACTTATAGGAAAGTCTTGCGAACTTTTGCCACAAAACTTATCCACAAACAATGATAACATTGTGGACAAAATAAAAAACATTTCTTCAAATATTGTTCAAAGAGAATGTATGGCTGATGGGGAAATTTATCCTTGTGTTGTGACAAATGCAGAAAATAATATCATTTTTGGAATTATTAGGGCAAAAAATGAAAGTGTACTTATTTTGGGAAAGGAAATGAGTGAAGATGACCTGTTGCAATATGCAAAAAAATCTTTTCTTTCGGGTTGCAAACTTATTACAAAAATGGGGAAATATTTGATATAAAAAACAGATTTGTATATAAAATTATTCAAATTAAATAAATAGAAATTGACTTTTTGAAACAAAGTGTATAACTAGAATAAAGTAGTTTGAATGTATTATAGAAAGAGTAAAATGGGGGAAGAAAATGGAAGAATTTGTGCTTGAAAGTGATGTGCTGACGGAGTTTGAATTTGAAGCGCCAAAGGAACATAACATTAGAATTGTTATCCTTGAAACGGAAAAGTTTTTGGAAATTGAAAAGCAAGATTTAATGGGGCTAACAAGTCTTGAATGGGTGAGAGATGTTGCTTGCCAGGACTTTGAAAAAAGCAATGTCCATGTGGCAAAAATTATGAAAAATCAAAACATTTTAGATGTCGCGTTGCCTTTTGCAAAGGACAAAGATGATTATATTGTTGTTTTATATGCTGACACCCCACTTTTGCAATGCACACAAGTGAATGACGCCGTGGAATATGCCACAACAAAATCACTTGACTATTGCAAATTGCCACGAGGGGGAGTGTTCAAAGTTAAATCGGCAAGGCAAAACAAATTTGAAGTTACAAGCGAAGCCAACTTCTTTCCAAAAGAAAGTTTTTATGCCGTTTTTGACAACAAAACTTTGTCTGTTGCAAGGGAAGTTTTGCGGGATAGAATTGTGTCTGATTTGCAAAGGAAAGGGGTAAATATCTTATTTCCACATTCAACATACATTGACTTTGTAGCCCAAATTGAAAAGGGAGTGACGATATTTGGCGGAAATGTAATAAAAGGTCACAGTCTTGTAAAAACGGGAACTGTTTTGCGAGAAAATAACATAATCTCAAACTCATTGATTGGTGAAAATTGTGACATTTTGTCTTGCTATTTAAAAAATGCAAAATTAAAGAAATCTACAAAATTAGGGCCTTTTGTTTCAATGATTTCTGACTAAAAAAATGTTGCATTTTAAAAAAATTAAAAACAATATCTTATATTGAATTTGATGAAGTGTATCAGAATTATAATAAAAAAATGCTAAAAAATAGGCAAAAAATCGGTGTTTTTTAATTAAAAACATATGAAAAATTAAAGCACAAGAAAAGAATTGCTAAAAAATAGAAAACGATAAAAATCTTAAAAAAGAATAAAAGAAGGGATAAAAATGAAAATTGTTGTTGGGCTTGGGAACCCAGGAAAAGAATATGAGGGGACATATCACAACATTGGCTTTATGGCAGTGGACAAGTTGGCGGGAAGACTTGGCATAAGTGTAAACAAGGGCAAGTTTAATTCGCTTTATGGCTCGGGAAAACTGGGAAATGAAATTGTCCTTATTATTAAGCCTCTTACATACATGAATTTGTCTGGACAAGCGGTGAAAAGTTTTGCAAAATTTTATAAAGTTTCGCCAGAAGATATTTTTGTTTTTTGTGATGATATTGACCTTGAAAAAGGTGTGGCGAGATTTAAAGAACATGGAAGTGGCGGAACACATAACGGGCTTAAGAACATAGTTTTTGAACTTGGCAGCGAAGGCTTTAGGCGAATAAAGATTGGGGCTGGAAACGACAAAAGCATGGACTTGAAAGATTATGTCTTAAGCAAAATTGATGAGGAAAGTTTGAACAAGATTAACACTGCTATTGACGAAGGAATTGAGAAATTTTTGAGTTTTGTGGCTTCTTCAAAAAATTGATAAATAGTTAAATATAAAGAAAAACGCAAAAGAAAAGTGCAATGGAATATGTTGAATTTTGAGGACAAAAATGGAGAGATTAAAGGCAAAAATTGCGGGAATAAAGGAGTGCAGAACAGCTACAATAAGTGGTTTGAATGACGGCGAAAAGACACTTTTGCCCTATTTTTTTGGCGGGAAAAATTTGATAGTTGTGTCAAATCGTGACGCAATGGATAACTATATTTTAAATCTTCAAGCACTTGGACAAAAGGTTGTAAGTTTTTCTGGCAAACTTCCACAGATTATTTCTTTTGCTGAAAAGAACTCTCAGAATTTTAAGGAATTTTGCAACAATTTAAGAACTCTCGGAACAGGAGAGTTTGAC
>CAKVNA010000142.1 GCA_934776915.1 uncultured Clostridia bacterium | reverse complement strand
CAATATCCCAGAATTTAACATTGGCGACACTGTTAAAGTTTTTTACAAGATTAAAGAAGGCAACAAGGAAAGAATTCAGGGATACGAAGGTGTTGTTATCGCTAGAAGAAATGGAAGCATAAGAGAATCCTTTACTGTAAGACGCATGTCTTTTGGTGTTGGTGTAGAGAGAACTTTCCCACTTCACAGCCCAAAAATCGACAGAGTTGAAGTTTTGAAAAAAGGTAAAGTCAGACGCGCAAAACTCTTTTATCTCCGTGACCTCACTGGCAAAGCAACAAAGATTAAAGAGGCTAGATAAGTTAAATATTTTCAAGGGAACAGGTTTTTTGTTCCTTTTTTATTTATTTTCGCTCTTTTTGTGCAAAATGACTATTGACAAATTGTTCAAAAAATGGCAAAATTTATGTATTAGTAAAAGAAGGGATTTATTATGCAAAGAATTTATCTTGACAATGCAGCAACAACTCGTGTAACAAACGAAGTTTTAAGCGAAATGCTCCCAGCCTATGGCGAAACTTTTGGCAACGCAAACAGCCTTCACAGTTTTGGCCGTGACGCGCAAGCACTTGTTGACAAGGCAAGGGATAGAGTGGCAAATGCAATAAATGCAGAGCGTGGGGAAATTTATTTTACATCTGGTGGCACAGAGGCAAACAACTGGGCTTTGTTTGGTCTTGCCATGGCAAACAGAGCAAAAGGCAATCATATCATCACATCTTCCATTGAACACCACAGCATCATGGATACTTGCAAAAAACTTGAAGAAATGGGCTTTGAAGTGACATATCTTCCAGTTGACGACAAGGGGCTTGTTAGTGTTGCAGATTTGCTTCATTACATCAATCAAAAAACCGTGCTTGTTAGCATTATGGCTTCTAACAACGAAGTTGGCACAATTCAAAATCTAAAGACCATTGCAACAATCGCTCACGAAAAGAATGTGCTTTTCCACACAGATGCAGTGCAAGCCATTGGCAACTTTAAAATTGATGTTAAGGACATCGGAATTGACGCAATGAGCATGAGCGGACATAAAATACATGGGCCAAAGGGTGTTGGGGCATTATACTTGAAAAAAGGCGTTAAGATTGACAACATTATCTATGGCGGCGAGCAAGAGCGTGGCAAGCGTGGCGGAACACTTAATGTGCCAGCAATAGTTGGCTTTGGCAAGGCCATGAAAGTAACTGCAAGCAATTACATCATTGACTGCAAAAAACTTAAAAGTTTGAGAGATTATTTTGTTTCTCGTGTTATGGAAGAAATCCCAGATGTTATTCAAAATGGTCACATTCATCAAAGGGTTTCGGGAATGGTGAGTTTGTCGTTTACAGGTGTAAATGGTGAAGCATTGAGCAATCTTCTTGACCTTAAGGGAATTGCCGTTTCAACAGGTTCAGCTTGTTCCAGCGGTAGCAGAGAGCCAAGTCATGTGCTTATTGCAATGGGTCTTAGCCCAGAACAAGCACAAAGCACAGTCAGATTTTCTTTTGCAACAGACAATACAAGAGAAGAAGTTGATTTTGTTGTTGAAACATTGAAAACAAGTGTTGCATTCCTTAGGGGAATGTCACCAGTTAAGGTGCAAAAAGGAAATAAGGGGGGAAAGATGAATGTATAGTGAAAGAGTGCTAGGAATATTTGAAAATCCAACCCACAGTGGAACACTTAAAGGCTCAAACGGAGTTGGCGTTTGCAAATCAACTGACGGGTCAGAAATCTTTAAAATTTATATCAAAGTGGAAAACGATATAGTAATTGGGGCAAAGTTCAAGACTTTTGGGTGTGTAGGTGCCATTGTCTCAAGCGAAATGACATGCAGACACATTGAAGGTCAAAGCCTTGACGATGTGGCAAATATTTCTCACAAAGACATTTTGGAAGCCATTGGCGAACTTCCAGAAAGCAAAGAAGAATGTGCAGTGATGGCAGAAAAGGCAGTTAAGGAAGCGGTTAAAAATTATAGGAAAAAACAACTTCAACTTGCTATCAAAATGCAAAGGGACCTTGAACAAAGGCAACTTCTTGAAAACAAGAACTTGTTTATTTAAGCCAAATGTGTATTAAATAAATAATATCATTATTTTATAAAAAAGTTGTGCAAAAACTATTGCATAACTTTTTTTTGTGTGATATAATTTGTGCGTTTAAATTCACACCCGAATTGAATTTTCTTGTCCCACAATGTGGGTGTTGCAAAAGGATTAACCCGACTTTTGCTCATTCGGGGAGGATTAACAAGAAAAAGGAGAAAAAATTATTATGCCAGTTATTTCAATGAAACAACTACTAGAAGCAGGCGTTCACTTTGGACATCAATCCAACAAGTGGAACCCAAAAATGAAGAAGTATATCTTCACAACAAGAAATGATATTCATATCATCAACCTTGAAG
>CAKVNA010000141.1 GCA_934776915.1 uncultured Clostridia bacterium | reverse complement strand
TCACAAGATTCTGCCATTGGTGATGAAGGTGTTATTGGATAAATCACCGCCATCTCTGAAAAGGCATAAGCCATTTTTGCACAAGCGGTGTTTCCGTCAACAGTAATTTTCATTTTTTCCTCCAAGTTCTATAAATATATTATCCGAGTTTTAAAAATTTTTGTCAAACATATTGTAGCTTAATTTTTGTCAAAAATAATTGAAATCAAACAATATTAGCACTCCAAAGTTAAAAGTTTTAAATATACATTCCAAAAGTCTATAAAACCAAGACCTTTGATAATTATCCCCACGAATATCAATATTTTTAGCAGAAGAAGGGTTAAGAGATTGTTATTTTGAAAAAAATGTGATAAAATAACGGCATGAAAAACATATCACTAACCATAGAGTATCTAGGAACAAACTATTGTGGCTTTCAAAGGCAGAAAAATGGTCTGTCTGTTCAGGAAGTTTTGGAAAAGGCGATTTTTGAGGCAACAAACGAGAAAATAAGCCTAACTCCCAGTGGCAGAACAGACGCAGGCGTTCATGCCTTGGGGCAAGTTGTAAATTTTATGTATAAAGGCACAATTCCAACAAACAAACTTAAAATTGTTATAAATCAACATTTGCCTAAGGACATTAGAGTTGTTGATACAAAAGAACGAGAACTAGACTTTAATGCTCGTAAGTCTGCCAAAAAAAAGACTTATCTCTACAAAATTTACACAGGTGAAACATTAAGCGTCTTTGACGAAGATAGAGCATTGCACTATCCACGACAACTTGACCTTAATCTTCTAAACAAGTGTGCAAAGGCTCTTGTTGGCGAGCATGACTTTTCGTCTTATGTTGCAAGTGGTGCTAGCACTTCAACAACTGTAAGGACAATATACTCCGCAACCTTTGAGCAAGAAGGGAATTATCTTTATTTCCATATCACAGGCAATGGGTTTTTATATAATATGGTGCGAATTTTGGTTGGCACAATGTTAGAAGTGGCAACAAACAAAAGAACTTTTGAAAGTTTTGCAAATAGTTTATCGGGTGGCAAGCGTTGTGATGTGGGGAGAACTGCTAAGGCTTGTGGGCTTTATCTTGAAAGTGTTGAATACGAATGTTAACATAAATTTTTGCTAAAAAGATATAAAAAAGTGGCAAATTTATAAAAAATCTTTGTGTTTTAAACAAAAATCAGATAAAAGTCAAACAAAACTGAACAAACAAAAATTAAACCAAAAAAACACTTGACAAGGTGTTAGAAAAGTTTTAATATATTGTGTAACAAAAGTAGAATTTTGTCTATTAGCCCAGACGGAATTTGTGTTTTGTATAAAAACTTGACAAAGTTTGAAGGAGAAAATTGATGAAAACTTATATGGCAAAGCCTCAAACTGTGGAATCAAAATGGTATATCGTTGACGCAAGTGGCATAGCCCTTGGGCGAGTTGCAAGCCAAGTTGCTTCAATTCTTAAAGGAAAGAACAAACCAGAATACACTCCACATGTTGACACTGGGGATCATGTTATTGTTATAAATAGCGACAAAGTTGTCCTAACAGGCAACAAACTTAAAGACAAAAAATACTTCCACCACTCAGGATATGCTGGTGGCATGAAGGAAGTGGGTTATGACAAACTTATGAAGGAACAATCTGATTTTGTTATAACAAAGGCAGTTAAGGGAATGCTTCCAAAGAACTCTCTTGGTTCAAAAATGATTAAGAAACTTAGAGTTTACAAAGATGCAAATCACAACCACGAAGCACAAAAACCTGAACTTATCACAATCAAAGGAGTAAGAAACTAATATGGCAGAAGAAGTTAAAGAAGTGAAGAAACCAAGAGCAAAAACTGCAAAAGTTGAAAAACCAGTTGAAAAAACTGAAGCTCCTGCAAAACCTGTGCAAAGAAAAGCAAGATCAAGCAAAAAATCAAATCCAAATACTTACATTGCGACAGGCAGAAGAAAAGATGCTGTTGCTCGTGTAAGACTTATTGCAAATGGCACTGGCAAAATTACAATCAACAACAGAGATATTGACGACTATTTCATGCTTGATACCTTGAAACTTATTGTCCGTCAACCACTCAAACTTACAGAAACTGAAGGTAAGTATGATGTTGTTGCAAATGTTTATGGCGGTGGCTACACTGGACAAACTGGTGCTGTCCGTCACGGAATTGCAAAAGCTCTTGTTAAAGAAAACGAAACATACAAAGCCGAACTTAAAAAAGCAGGCTTCTTGAGCCGTGATAGCCGTATGAAAGAGCGTAAGAAATATGGTCTTAAGAAAGCTCGTAAAGCACCACAATTCTCAAAGAGATAATTTCTTACAAATCTCTATGCAAATCGAAAATTCAAATTGCTCACCAATATGGTGGGCAATTTTTTTTATAGCCATTCTATTACAAGACTTGACATATATTTACA
>CAKVNA010000140.1 GCA_934776915.1 uncultured Clostridia bacterium | reverse complement strand
AAAAGCCAATGCTTGTGGCGTGTGACATCTACAGACCAGCAGCCATAAATCAACTTCAAGTGGTTGGCAAGGCAGTGAACACAGAAGTTTTTGAGCGTGGCACACAGAACCCTTCCAAAACTTGCAAAGAAGCCATAGACTACGCAAATAAGAAGATGTATGACACATTGATTGTGGACACAGCGGGCAGACTTTCCATTGACGAAAAACTTATGGACGAACTTCGTGACCTAAAGAAAAACATCAACCCAACGGAAATTTTGCTTGTAATAGACAGCATGAACGGGCAAGAAAGTGTTAACGTGGCAAAGACCTTTGACGAAGCGCTTGACATAACTGGCGTTGTCCTTACAAAACTTGACGGCGACACAAGAGGCGGTGTGGCTCTTTCCATTTCGGAAGTTGTCAAAAAGCCAATAAAATTTTGCGGTGTAGGGGAAAAACTTGGCGACATTGAACCATTTTATCCAGATAGAATGGCATCAAGAATTCTTGGCATGGGCGATGTGTTAACACTTATTGAAAAAGCACAAAACGCAGTTAGCGAAGAAGAAGCAAAGCAACTTGAAAAGAAGTTTAGAGAAAATTCATTTACCTTTGAAGACTATCTTGTTCAAATGGACAAACTGAAAAGTATGGGCAACATAAACGACATTTTGGGCATGATTCCAGGACTTAGTGGCAAACTTAAGGGTGCAACAGTTGACGAAAAGGAAATGGAAAGGAATAAGGCAATTATTCAAAGCATGACAGCAAAGGAAAGGCAAAACCCAGACATTATAAAGGGCAGTCAGAAAAAACGAATTGCCGAAGGCAGTGGAACTCAAATTCAAGATGTCAACAGACTTCTAAAGTCATTTGAACAATCAAAAAATATGATGAAGCAACTGAAAAATGGCGGAATGAAGAAATTTAAGTTTTAATTAGTTTTTTACAATTTTTTTAAAGCACAAGCCAATATGCTTTCAAAAAAATATTCAATATAGATAAAATAAAGGAGAATAAAAAATGGCAGTTAAAATCAGACTTACAAGACTAGGGGACAAAAAGAGCCCATTCTACAGAGTTGTTGTTGCAGATGCAAGAACTTCAAGAGATGGCAAGGCTATTGACAACCTTGGATACTTTAACCCACTTGTTGAAGAAAATGGTCTTAAACTTGACAAAGAAAAAACTTTGACATGGCTTAAAAATGGTGCACAACCAACCGAAACAGCAAGAACTCTTTTGGTCAAAGCTGGTATTGTTGAAAACGCAAAACCATACACACCAAAGAAAATTGTTCCAAAGAAAAAAGATGCAAAAAAATAATTAACCACAATATAAGGAGAGTGTAGTATGGAAGAATTACTTAAATTTATTGTGGAAAGCCTTGTTGACGACAAAGATGCGATTGAAATTGAAAAGCATGAAGACGAAACAGCAGTTGTCTTTGAAGTTAAGGTTGCTCAGCAAGACACGGGCAAACTGATAGGCAAAAATGGAAAGGTTGCTCAAGCAATCAGATCAATTTTGCATTCGGCTTCTCACAAGCAATCAAAAAAATATATCTTAAAGATAAAGTAAAATTATGATAGAGATAGCAAAAATTTTGAAACCTCAAGGTCTGCGTGGCGAAATGAAAATTTCTCTTTATGTTCATGACCTTGACTTTTGGAACAATCTAAAAACTGTGTATATTGACGGTCATGATCATGATGTTGTGAAGTTTAGATTTTACAAAGATTTTGGGTATATCACTTTGGACGATATTGCAAATTGCGAGCAAGCGGAAATGTTTAGAAACATATCTCTGTTTGTTCCAAAGGAGCAAATTCCAGTGAAAGACGGGGAATATTTGATTTCCGACCTTGAAAACTGTGCCGTTGTTGACGAAACGGGGAGTGTTGTTGGATATGTTGAAAGTGTGGAGCAATATGGCTCTGCATACATTATAAATATCCTAAAACAAGGCGGAATTAGAAGTTTTCCTTTCCTAAATGAAGTAATAAAATCTGTTGATGTCGCAAATAAGAAAATTGTTGTTTTCAAAAATAAACTTGACGAGGTGTTGGTGTGAAAATCACTATTTTAACATTATTTCCAGAGATGTTTGATGCGCTTAATCACAGCATTTTGTCCCGTGCACAAAAAAACGGACTTATTGAAATAAATGTTATAAATATAAGAGATTTTACGCTTGACAAAAACAAGAGATGTGACGATTATTCCTATGGCGGCGGAGCGGGAATGATTATGACACCTCAACCATTGTTTGACGCAATAAAGAGTGTTAAAACGGATAAGTCACACACAATTTATATGTCGCCAAAAGGCAAAGTCCTATCGCAAGAAAAGGTGGAAGAACTGGCAAGGTTTGACGAGTTAGTTCTTGTTTGTGGACACTATGAAGGCATTGACCAACGAATTGTTGACCTTTGTGTTGACGAGG
>CAKVNA010000139.1 GCA_934776915.1 uncultured Clostridia bacterium | reverse complement strand
CCACGAGCAATTAAATTATCGGCAATACTTTTTCCAGTTTCACCTTTTGCAAATCTATTAAAAATTTCTTTTACAATGTCTGCTTCAAAAGGATCAATAACATTCTTTTTGTCAACAACATTATATCCAAATAATTGAATACCACCAGTAAATTGACCTTTGATATAACTTTCTCTAAGTCCACGATTTACTTTTTGAGAAAGTTCTGCTGAGTAGTATTGGTTCATACCTTCAAGCAAACTTTCAAGTATAATGCCTTCTGCTGTGTCAGGAATATTCTCCATAGCAGACAAAACCTTAACTCCGTTATTACTTAATGTGTGTTTATGTATTGTAGTTTCATATTTGTTTCTGCTAAATCTGTCTAACTTGTAAACAATAACATAATCCCATTGTTTTTTGCTACTGTCTTTAATCATCTTTTGAAAATCTGGTCGCAAGTCGTTTGTTCCTGTCATAGCCCTGTCAATATATGTGTCAACAATCAAAATGTCATTATTTTTTGCATATTGCTGACAAACTCTTAATTGTCCTTCAATAGATTGCTCTGTTTGACTATCACTTGAATATCTTGCGTAAATAACTGCTGTTTTCATATAAAACCTCCATAAAATTAAATTTATTTGAGAATAACGCATAATTTTTTAGATTGTTAGGAACTGATGTAGAACTATAACTGAACTTTTTACAACCTAATTGAAACCAATTCAAAACTCTGCCCAAACTCAAATAGTTAACCTCCTTTGTCGAATATTTTTTTCGACACTATCGAAAACCCAGAAATGAACAAAGCTGTCAAAGATAAAGAAAAAAATATTGATTTGTGAATTTTGCTGTTTTCATTTTTAAGCAATAATTTTTTCCTTTGACCGATTTGGGCATTACTGGTATCCTATTTCATTACGAAAAAAAAGAAACCCCTTAAAAAGACAAAGGAGCTTAACTTGTTTGGGTAGAGTTTTGGTTTTGTTCTAGTTAACTTTATATCAGACATAATGGGCAATGATATTGTCTGCACAATAGGTCAAGAAGATAAAAAACTTTTACTCTTTGATGACTTTAATTGTTGGGACGAAGGAGTACTTATGGGAAAAGTATCGCCTGAGACAATAGAACAAATGAGAAAATGTAATAACCAGCAAAACGGGGCGTTAAAAATTTTGGGTTTTGCGGAAAGCCTGCGCGCAAACCCAATTTTAGCCCCGTTTGTGCTTTGATTGTCCACAAATCCTTAAAGTTTGTGCATAAGTTTTTTTAAGTTTTGTTTATGTTAATTGTTTAGTGGCGTGTGCTTGTCTGGCGGAGCAAAGCGACGCCACTTGTATCAAGACAAGCACACGCCACGATCTCAAATTGATATTTATTTTCAAATTAATTGAAATTCAAATCAGATTTGACGGGAGTTTGTTTCTCTTTTGCCCTATCAGATTGCATATCAATTAAATTTATGATATAATGCTAATATATAAATTGGAGGGAAGAATGTCTCAACGTAATTTACGAACCTATAGACGCAGAAGCGTTACGAGAGAAAGTGGATACCATACTAGTGCTGAAACTACTGGTGGTGAATGCATATTAAGATATACTGAAAAAATTACAACAAAAGACAATATAACAAAGCTTTTGTTTGAAAGAAATAAGATTTCAGCGTATAAATTGTTTAATAAAAATAAAGCTATCTTGGCTTTTGGTGGATTTATATATTGCAAGGAAAAACTAGAAATTTCATATAAATTGAAATATAGTAGCAATCATAAAAGTAGTATATGTGATTTTGAAAATTTTAAAGCTATTGAAGATTCAGGTTGGAGCAATATCGGATTTCATTGTGAAATTGATAATTGTTCAAAAGAATTTGAAAATTGTTCTGTTGAAATGATAATAAAAACAAAACCTAATACAGAGATTCATTTTTGTTGTATTGATTTTGATTCTATAAACAAACCTGAATTTTTTGATGACAAATTAGAAGCTTCATTTTATCAAAAAACCAATTTGCATATTCCTTATCTATATTACCTAAATACACAAAAAAGCATAAAAGAACATCTTTCATCAGTAATCGATGTATCAAAAGGTTTTATTGTTGTTCTAAAAAGTTGTAATAGATGCAGTAGATTTTTACCAATAAATGAATTTGATGAATTAAAGACTCTTGGGTTTTCATTGCACTGCAAAAAAAGAGCTCCTTGTACACATGCTACATTTAGAGCTTATCGAATTCTTAATTTACAGGATTTTAACAAAACAAATAATAAGGATTTAGAAAATTTACATATTGAAAATGGTTATATTATTTCTTATTTTGGACATCAGTTAGAATGTAAAGCATGCAAAAAGTTTTTTGTTAATGCACCACTAAATCCACAAAGAAATGCACAGCAATTCAAAGAAGATGGTTTAAGAAGACGAGCGATTGAAGTTTTGGTTAATGAATTACTAGGAAGAAATTTAGTTCATTTTGAATTTGAGCATAGAACTAAAAAAGAATTTTCAAACTATATTTGGCAGAAATTTAATAAAAAGTGTTTCAAATGCGGTAAGGTTTTATCTTTTGATGAAATGGCTTTAGA
>CAKVNA010000138.1 GCA_934776915.1 uncultured Clostridia bacterium | reverse complement strand
TTCCTGCCGTATCTAAAATAACAGTATCTAAACCATGTTTTAGAGCGTGCTCAACTGCCTCTTTTGCTGTTTTAACTCTTATCTGTGCTTGAAGTCCCACAACAGTTGGTGGAGCAGAAACATTTATAAGGTCAAGAGTGTTGAATGTTACATACAAAACAGTTTCGCCCATTTTGGAAGATAGGAATATGTATGGAGTGGAACTTGCCACCATGTTTTCCGCCCTGCCTGATGTAACAAACTCTGGCTTATAATCTACAATGGTGTATTCTGACCCAAGTTGAGTGCCGGTGAATATGGCAAAAGGCACATTGCTTTGAGTGACAAGTGGGCTTTTTGATTCAAGAGTATTCGACTTAGACTCCACGGTGGTGCATTTTGCATACACAGGATTGCCGTCTGGTCTAAAATTGCTTACAACAAAGCCAAAAATAGACGCCAGTGCAACAAGCATCAAAAAAAGTATAACTTTTGAACTATTTTTTTTCATAATTTTCACCTCATTCGGAAAATTGAAATTGCTTTGACCTTTGCCAAAACATAATTCGCCACCGTCATACGATTTGCCGCTGCCACAACAAGGAAATAATATATTTTTGAACACATACAAACTTCAAAAAACAAGGACTTCTCATAAGGTTATTATTCCACAAAAAAATTATATTATTTCAACTATACTTCAATATAATTTATAATACGACATTTCTTCAAAACAAAAACACAAAGTTTAATAATCTTTTTTTACAAAAAAAGCCCCGAGGTGGGGCTAAATTTTTATGAGAATGGGTTAATTGGTCTGTTTGGCATTTGTGGGCGGAGAATAATGTTATTCCTTTGCACAATGCTATATGCCACTCTTTCTTCGTCCAGTGACCTAGATGGCACATATTCGCTTGACGCCAAAATGTGGTCATACATTGGGTTTGCATAGGCTGGGGTGGAGTTGACTCGAATTGGAAATTCGTTAAGAATTTTAACAATCATATCGCCCGTGCCGTCTTTCTTTGAAATGTGAGTGAGTTCGTCTGGATAGATAAGAGGTCTTGTCGTTGTGGAAATGCTTGTTGTGTAACTTGTTCCGTCCTTTTTGTCTTTGCTCTTGTCGTCTTTAGATTTGCTTTCTGATGTCGAAGTGTTTTCAATGGTCACTTCGCCACAAAGTTTAGAAAATTCTTCGCAAGTTTTTGCATCGTCTGCACCAATGAATATCTTAATAGGGCAGTTGCCTTTGATAACCGCCGCCACATCATCGCCATATTTTGCGTTAAGTTGGCTGAAAGATTGAACAACAAGTGAAAAGTAAATGTGCCTACTTCTGCCAACCGTAATAAGTGTGTCAATTTTGTCAATCTTTGGCAAGTTTGCAAACTCGTCAAGAAGGAAATACACATTTCGTGGCAAGGCTTGTCCAGGGCAGCCCGAGGCAATGTCAACAAGTTTTTTGTAAAGTTGAGAAATAAGAAGTGTTGCAAGTTTGTGTCTGGACTCTTTTTCGTCTGGAATGATAATAAATAGTGCAGTTGGTCTTTCGGCAAAGGTTGAAAAGTCCATTTCCGTTCCACTTGTTGCAAAGCAAAGTCCGTTGTCATTAAAAAGTGCCAGTGACGCCGCCACAATGCCCATATATGACTTTGTTGTGGTTGGTGCGTTGTTAATTGCACTTGAAACAAGGGCAGGCACTTTGCTTAGTGGTGGACGACCTAAAAAGTAACTTCTGAGTGGTCCATAAGGGTTGTCGTTTGATGCTGGGTCACGATAGTTTGCAATTTTGGCTAGGTTGTAGCAGTTAAATTTATCTCTGGTCATATTAAGTCTTGGGTCATTTGAGTCTTCAAGCATGGCAAGCATTGTGCCACGAATAAACTCTTGCGCTCCACGCTCCCAAACTGGGTCTTGCGTGCTTTGAATAGGGCAGAGAGTTGCCGCAATTTCCGCAATGTCATTTTCCGCAGCGTCAATAAGTTCTGCTCGTTTTGACCTTAGGTCAGAGTCAAGAGATTCTTTGTTTGGATAGGCAATGCCGTTGTATTCATACCATTCGTTGTTGTATTCGTGTGCAATAATTTTAAGACCCAAGTCGGCTGGGTTTACGCCAACATGAGTTTTAACCTCGTCTTGCAAGTGATGAGCTTTGTGATATTGCACATACGCATTGTCCATTGGGTTCCAGCGAGATGATTGATAAGGCTTTCTTAAGTCAAAAACCTTCACATCATATCCTTCCACCTTCAACTTGTGACTGTGTTTTTCATAAAGTTCACCTTTTGGATCGGTGATAACAAAACTTGGCTTGCTTTGAGTTGACGACAAAACTTGAATTGAAGGTTCAATGTATTTTTGAGTTTTACCAGTTCCAGTTGTACCTATAATCATCGTGTGAATAGGACTATACATATTTATGTCCATGTTGTTGCCCTTAACTTCACTTCGTATCAAAATTCCATCTTTGCTGGTGTGAAGTTGGTGCCAAGTTGTAAACATAAACTTCTTTTCAGTCTTAAGTTCCTTTTCCGTCACCCAGCGAGAGTCAAAGAACTGGTCAATGCTCTTTCCTTCCTTGGTCTTTGTTTCTTGCTTAACGGTCTTTGGCTTGGTG
>CAKVNA010000137.1 GCA_934776915.1 uncultured Clostridia bacterium | reverse complement strand
CGCCAAACACAAAGCCATAAATTGCAAGAATAACGGAAATTACAATCCCACTGAAAATATATATAACAAGCATCAAAACATATGACATTCCAATTATGTCAAGTTCCATAAGATTTGCAATCAAGCAACAGCCCGACACGAGCAGGGCAATTATGGACAGCGTAAGCGACAATTTGCCATATTTTTTGATGTTTTTTCTTTCTTCTTCTGGTTTTTCTTTGTCTGCGTTGTAACCGTTTACAATATTCCTAAACAAGAAAAACCCCGTAACCTTTCCCACCGAGTCCTTTTCATCAAGCCCAGTTTTGCTCCTTAATTCCATATCCTACCCCCAATTTATCCATATTTTGTGCAAATTTTTTAGAAATACAACAAGTATATCTTATTTTAAAATAAATATCTTGCAAATCCCTTGACAAGTGGCACAAAGTGTGATAAAGTTGCTCTATCCGCATGGAAAAGGTTGAAAAGTGGGCTTTGGCTTCACCTTAACAGCGAGTTTGGAGGATAAGGAGGAAAACAAAATGTATGCTATCGTTCTTTCTGGCGGAAAGCAATATAAGGCAGAAGAAGGCAAGTTTATTGATGTTGAAAAACTTGACGGAAATGTTGGAGATAAAGTAAATCTCGATGTGCTTTGCGTGTCAGACGAAAAAGGTCTTGAAACAGGCAAGCCTGTTTTGAACAAGGTTAAGTGTGAAGCAGAAATCATTCTTCAAGGAAAACAAGACAAAATTGTTGTTTTCAAATACAAAGCAAAGAAGAATGAAAGAAAGAAACAAGGTCACAGACAACCTTTCACCAGAGTTAAAATATTGTCTATAAAGAGAGTTTAATTTTTATGACAAAAATTACGGTCACTAAAAAAAATGATGAGATTATAGAATTGGAATGTGACGGGCACACCGATTATGGCGTGAACGGAGAAGACATTGTGTGCAGTGCATTGTCAAGCATTGTCCAAACAGCAGTTTTGGGGCTTATGATGGTCGCTGGCATAAATGTTTCACTAAAAAGGGACGAAAATAGAGGTTATCTTAAACTCGTTCTTCCGCAAAACATTTCGCAAGATGCAAGACATGATGCAAATGTAATCTTAAACACAATGATGTGTGGGATAAGTGACCTAAGGGAAGGTTTTTCAGATTTTATAGAACTGGAGGTTAAGTAAAATGTTTATTCAGTTGCAATTGTTCGCTCACAAAAAGGGCGGTGGTAGCACAAAGAACGGACGTGACAGTCAAGCCAAAAGACTTGGAGTCAAATGCGGTGACGGTCAACATGTTCTTGCTGGCAATATTATTGTTCGCCAACGTGGCACAAAATTTTATCCAGGCGACAATGTAGGTCTTGGAAAGGACTACACATTGTTTGCACTTCGTGAAGGAAAAGTGAAATTTATCACAAAACACGGCGACAAAAAATATGTTACAGTGGTTGAAGAAACTACAAAGAAAGCAAAATAATTTTATAGTTGAAAAGTTGTTAATTTTGATTGACAACTTTTTTTATATCCCCTCAATGTTCCTTTGCTTGATAGTATAAATGGTGGGGAAGAAAAATATAAATAATATAATAGGTTTTGGCTTGTTATATTATTTTTTTGTTGGGGGGAAAATGGTTTCATTTTTGGAGGAGATTGCAAAGGTTTCGGGGGTTGACCCAAGTGTCGTGGTGGGGAGTAGCAGAGTTTTGTATTTGGGTGGAAAGGTTGTTGTAATTGAAGGCAAAACCAGGTTGATTGAGATGTCAGGCGAACTTGTAAAGGTTAAACTTAAGCGAGGCATGGCGGTTGTTGGCGGCAAAAATTTAAAACTAAAAAACCTTAATCTTGAAAGCGTTATGATAGTTGGGGACATTGCAGAATTTCAGATTTGCTAGGGGGAAATATGACGACTTATGAAGTTGTGGGGTTAAATTTCCCAAAGTTTTTGGGAGAGATTGAAAGGCGAAATATATCTTTGTGTAGCCTTGTCAAACTTTCACATGACAAATTTTGTGTGGAAGTTGCTTTGGCACAGAAAAAGAAGTTTTTGAACCTTTGTTCTCTTCTTAACATGGAAGCAACAGAAAAGAAAATTCCTGTTTACGAACATATTTTGCGTGGAATAAAAAGCCATGTGCCACTAACTTTTTTCGTTGCTATTTGTGTGGCATTGCTTCTTTTTTCGCAGATGTTTGTGTTCAGAATTGAAGTCTTTGGCGAAGCAAATGTAGGCGAAGATGAGATAGTTTCTGTCTTAAAACAAAACGGCTTTGACACTTGGAAGTTGCGAGGAAGTTACAACACACAAGAAGTGGAGCGAGTGCTTGTTTCTAACATTCCAAAGATAAGTTTTGCTTCTTGCGTTGTGCGAGGCGGAACGCTGGTTGTGAATGTTTATGAAAAGATTGACGCAGAAAAATCTTTAAGTGCGGGCAAGCCCATTGTTGCCCCTTGCGACTTGATAATTGAAGAAATTTCTTGCACCAGCGGAACAGCAGTCAAAAACCAAGGTCAAACATCAAGGGCGGGTGAGAGTATAGTAGAAAATTTTGTTATGCTTGGGCAAACCAAAATTGATATTCCTGCGCATGCAAAAATTGTGGCAAAAGTAGAGCAAAGTATAAG
>CAKVNA010000136.1 GCA_934776915.1 uncultured Clostridia bacterium | reverse complement strand
CCCTATAAAAAACCGCCTCGGTTTGAGCGTTTTTATCGTTTTCCACCGTGACGGAATAGGTTGCTGCGTTCTGCACTGCTTGAACTTTTACAAATTTTCTTGACCCGACCATAACATTGTCGCCTGGAGCCTTAAAAACGAAATATCCTAAAATGCCAAGTGCGAAGAAGGAACAAATCAAAAAGATATACAAACAAATTCTTGCTCTAGTTTTCAAAATAATTCCTCCTTTCCATATTTTTCATTATAATTATACCTTGTTTTTTTATAAAAAGCAACACTTGAAGTCGTGTTTTTGTAAAAAATTTTATGCCAAGTTTCTAAATTTTGTCTAAGATTTTAGACAAAAAATCTTTAATTTTTGATAAAAAATCGTCATTTTTTTGCCTTTTAGCATTCCAAAACAATAAATTTACAAAAGTAGTATAACCAAATATATTTTAATTTAACCAAATTTATGTTATTTTTGTTAAAAATTTTTTTAAAGCAGAAAATAGATATATGTATTTTAATTATCATGCAAAAATTCACAAATTGCTTAAAGAAAACGACCTTGATTATTATGAAATTGTGGACAGATGGAACAGCATTTCGCCCGCTCTTGTTTTGCACTTTTATTCTCACCCGCCAATGCCAATAAGGATAGATAAATGGGGAGAATATTTGCCCTTGCTTGAAAAGATGTCCCATGATAATAAGAATAGATTGCACAACAATGTTAATGATAAATAACAGCTGTAGTAAATTTTAAGATGTGATATTGACTGATTTTAGTCTGTATGAAAATATAAATTTTAAATAGATAATTATATGAATAATTAAAAAAGCAAGATACAAATAAAACCAGGTTATATAAAAATGTAAGTAATAATCTTTTTTCAATGGCAAAATCTGTTGTATGTGCCGAGGTTGCACAAAATTTGTCCCAGCAAAGCACACAACTCGTCTTTTTCTTTGGGAGATAAACTGCAATTTATTTCTTTGGCAATCAAAACAGCCAGCGTATTTATTTGGTCTGCGTTCATACTTCATTATATTCTTCACAAGAAAAATGTGTCTTGCAAAGTATAGTTAGTTAATAAATATTCGCACAAGTTATTTAAATAGAACTTTTAGACTATTTGAATTTTATTGTGTATTTTTGCTTCTTTAAAAAATATCCACAAAACTTAAAGAATTGTGGATAAGTTAAAATATTATCTAGTTGGAGCGTCCTCGTGACAATTAACAGTCCTTGCTGGAGCAACATGTGATTCGTCATTTTTACTCATAAGTGAAATAGCGTCCTTGCAATCTGAATATCTATCACTTAGAACTGTGAACAAGTGAGAGGCTTTTACCCCAGTGATTGGACATTTTTCTGGAAGTGAAGATACTATGCTATCTTCTGGAAAGAACTCATGGAAGACATGAGGTTTACAACCATTTCTAACAAAACCGATATACGCATAGTGGCAGTCCCCGTTGTCACTTGAAAGCAATATTCTTGTTGCACCACAAAATGTGAAGTGATAATTTTTGTCGCTGAAAACCGGAAGAATAGCAAAAATCGATGTGTCATCATTTTCATTTTCCACAAAATAAAGTCCACGGTCGTAGCAATATGCGAGGTCGGTGTGAACATTTGGATTTTTGGAAATGTGCGAATGATTAAACGACTCTGCATACCACTCTTTACCCTTGCAATCTTGCAATTTTGAAATGTAAAATAGATATTGACTGTCACAAAAGTTTTCAAAATTTTTCCTTGTAATTTCTGCTTTTTTATTTTCTGCCAAATGAAGTTGTTCGTCCAAGCGTTTTTCTTTCTTATGTGATTTTTTTACAACATCAATTTCTGGGTCTTGATGAATATAATTTGGTCTGTTTGTTGGACCGAGTCCTGCAAAATATTCAGACTGATTTCTCATTTCGTCTATCCAATCGTTCATTTTTCTCTCCTTGTGCCGTGGCACTGATATGGCATATTTTACAACACAAATACAATTCTGTCAATAGCGAAGTGTATTTTTATAAAACAAAAAGACCAGCTATTCGCTGGTCTTGATGAAGTTGAACGGCAATGTCCTAATTTCCCGGGCCGTTTCCAGCCAAGTATCTTCGGCGATGAGAAGCTTAACTTCCGTGTTCGGTATGAGAACGGGTGGTTCCTTCTCTCTATCTTCACCATTCATGGTATTATAACTGATTTTACAGATATAATCAAGTGATTTTCCCAAACTTTTTAAAAAAAGAGGGGTTTAGCACCATCACAACTGCATATTTAAATGAGAAACTAAGTAATATTATCAAAACTTGTGTCAAGATTATACTTGATCAAGCCCTCGACCTATTAGTATCAGTCAGCTACACACATTGCTGTGCTTCCACCTCTGACCTATCAACCTTGTTGTCTGCAAGGGGTCTTACTAACTTGTGTTATGGGATATCTAATCTTAAGGGGAGTTTCACGCTTAGATGCTTTCAGCGTTTATCTCGTCCGTACTTCGCTACCCAGCCATGCATCTGGCGATACAACTGGTGCACAATAGGTACGTCCACTCTGGTCCTCTCGTACTAGGAGCAGCTCCTTTCAAATATCCTACGCCCACGATGGATAGGGACCAAACTGTCTCACGACGTTTTGAACCCAGCTCGCGTGCCACTTTA
>CAKVNA010000135.1 GCA_934776915.1 uncultured Clostridia bacterium | reverse complement strand
GCATAAAGGTCGGCTTGCATGCCAGTTGAAAGCATTTTTGTATAACGCCCAGATTTTTCGCTGGTGTTGTATGCTTTTTCGTTGTTTAAAAGAATGGCAAACATCTTTGGCACATCTTCAAGATAAAGTGTAACATATTCATGGTCAAAGATGCTGTGATGTCCGCTGGACTTAACCATATTTGCTCTGGCAAACTTCTTTTCAAGAGATTGATTTTTAATATCTTCAAAAGTGTGAGGCATATAACAAATGCCAGCAAGTTCGCCACCCAGTTCGTCAAATTCTTCCTTAAAATTTGGAAGTTGCCTTGAAGTTGAAGCAACAATTTCTACTCTCATTTTATCCCCCTAAAAGTTATTTCCACTCACATTATACATGTTGGCAAAAATTTTGCAAGAGAAAATTTAGATGAAATATCCACTTTGTGTTGTAACTGTGACGGAGATATTTTTTATGTTTTGCAATATGAGGGAAGTTTATCAAATAAAAAATTTTTTTAGATTTTTTTGTGGAAGTTGACTTAAAAGGCTTGTAATCTGACATGGTGGCGGAGCAATTTTTGGTCAAAAAATATTCTTTTTGTATTAAAAATGAGCAAATTTGACAAAATATTAACAAAAGCGGCAAAACACTTTGTCTTTTTGAACTTATATGTTAAAATATTGACGGAAAAAGGAAAATTATGAACACTGTTATATATTATTCCATTTCTCTTGTGGTTGCAGCGGCGTTTGGGCTGGGATATTTTTTCTGGGGGAGAAAGTCGGAAAAAAATCAAAACTTGTTTTTTAAAATATTGTCAAGTGTATTGGCAATTCTTTTTGTTTTTAGATATATGTCGGGTGAGGACATAATTGAAAGCACTCTAAGGCTTGACTTTGCAGAGATAGGGAGCAAAGGGCTTACCTTTATGTCGCTTATAGTCAACTGGTTTATGATTGGCATGGAACTTATCCTTATGCTGTTCCCATTCTTCAACAAAAACTATACCAAAGAGGTTATACGATTTTTCGTTTTCCCATTTTCTATAATTGCCCTTGGATTTATGCCATTTGCCATGCAGGGAATTGTGGGAATGAGTGGCTACAATTCACTGCACTTTAGGGCTATAATTATGGCAGTTGAATTTGCTATTACATTGGGATATGGCTTTGTTGTCTTTTTGGACTTTGGAAAGTTTAAAATAGAGAAAAAAGACGCACTCAAATTATTATATGTTGTCCCACTTATGCTTCTTGCCGTTATGCCATGTTACATGATAAAGGGAATTTTTGGATATGCAAACATTGCCGTCAAAATTAAGGGATTAAATTTTTATCACCGATTGATAATTTATTTATCCTTTATTCTGCCAGTTATTTTGTATTTCCTTCTTCGCAAAAAAGACAAGGAATTCAAAAGACTTTGCCTTCTTTACATTTCAATAGGAACACTAATTTCATTTTCAATTTATCACAAGTTTGCTTCGTTCCTTGATGTTACTGCTTGGCCATTCCACCTTTGCAACACCGCAATGTATATCATGGTGCTATGTTTGCTCTTTAAGTGGGACAGTTTGTTCTATTTTTCGCTTTTCATAAATGTCTTGGGTGCTTTCTTTGCCATGGCAATGCCAAACTATTCAAGTGAACTCAATCTGTTCAGTTCAAGGATTATTGAGTTTTACATAAATCACTATATTGCTTTCTTTATGCCAATTTTGATAGTAGCTTTACGAGTTTATCCACGGCCAAAGTTAAAGCAGTTTATGTATAGCATAGCGGGCTTTGCGGGGTATTTCCTTTTGGCACTTTTCATAAACTCGTGGTTTACAGGACTTATTGAAGCAGGTATTCTTTCAGGCAAAGTTGACTACTTCTTCATAAACAGCAACTTCATAGCCGACAAACTTGGTGCATGGGCAGAAAGACTTAGAGATGTTGTGACAGTGTTTAACATCGGCGGAATAAATTTCACATTGTATCCAGTTTATCAAATATTATTCTTCTTGGTGTATGTTGCACTGGGTGCGGGAATGTGGTTTTTGTATGAGTGGGCATATCAGTCGGCAGACTTGCTTTATGAAATTGCCGATAGAAAAGCAAAAATGAAAATGGACGAACAACTATTAAAAGTTGCATTAAATGGAAGGGGGACAAACGAACCTATGAATGAAAAAACAAAAAACAGCCTAGTTATTGAAAACTTTACAAAGAGATATGGAAACAGCAAGGTCTATGCAGTTAAAGATGCAAATCTAACCATAAATGGCGGAGATATATTTGGCTTTTTGGGGCCAAACGGGGCTGGCAAAAGCACAATTATCAAAAGCATTGTTGGCATACAGCCAATTTCAAGCGGAGCAATTTCTGTATGTGGATATGATGTTGACAAACAGTCTGTCATGGCAAAAAAGCAAATTGGCTTTGTTCCAGACCATTATGCACTTTATGAAAAACTTACAGGCAGAGAATATATAAATTATGTTGCAGACCTTTATGGAGTGAGCAAGGAAGACAGGGATAAGGCAATTTCAAAATATGTTGACCTATTGCAACTTACAGATGCCTTTGACAATCAAATGCAGACCTACTCTCATGGAATGAAACAAAAGATTTCTATTATATCTGCTCTTGTTCACAACCCTCGTGTTTGGATACTTGACGAACCTCTTATAGGTCTTGACC
>CAKVNA010000134.1 GCA_934776915.1 uncultured Clostridia bacterium | reverse complement strand
ATATTACAATTAAGATAATTGCCAACTTCCGCTTATATTACGGTTTTTGTCAATTATCTTTTTTATTTTTCTATATTTAATTTATTTTAAAAGATATAATTTTAATATAAAATATGTTATTTTTGATAAATTTTTCTAGAATTTATAAAAATTGTGTTATTTTTAGTGTTTTTTTCTAAATTTTCTGATATAATGGTGGCATAAGGAAGTAAATATGGGAAAAATTATTTCATTTGCAAATCAAAAAGGCGGCGTTGGCAAAACAACAACTTGCATAAACTTGGCTTCTTATCTTGCTGTGTTCGGCAAAAAGATTTTGGTAGTTGATATGGACCCCCAAGGCAACGCCACAAGCGGTCTTGGTGTTGACAAAACTCAAAAAATGGGGACAATGTATGATGCAATCTCGGGAGAAATGCCTATTTCTCAGGTTGTTAGACCAAGTTTTATCAAAAATTTGGACATAATTTCAGCAACTGTTGACTTGGCGGGTGCTGAAATTGAACTTGTTGGCATGAAAAATCGTGAAAAAGTTGTAAAATCGCTTTTTGACGAGATAAAAGACAATTATCAATACATTTTAATCGACTGTCCACCTTCTCTTGGGTTACTTACGGTCAATGCTCTCACTGCTTCTGACTCTGTTATGATTCCAATTCAATGCGAATTCTTTGCATTAGAGGGCTTAAGCCAACTTATGAACACAATTAAACTTGTGAAAAAGCACTTAAACCCAGAAATTGATGTTGAAGGCGTAATTTTAACAATGAAAGACAATCGTTCAAACCTAATTCAGCAAGTTTCTGAGGAAATTCGCAAATTTTTTGGCAAAAAAGTTTATGACAATGCTATTCCGAGAACAATTCGCCTTGCAGAAGCCCCAAGTCATGGTAAGCCAATTTTCTTATATGACCCAAGAGGCAAAGGTGGAGTTGCGTATTTTGAACTTGCGAAAGAATTTATAAAGAGAAATCACGATAGTTATAAAAATGTAACTAACTAAAACTTAATAAAAATGACTTTAATTTGAATAGTTAAATATTCTTTTAACTTCACATTATAAGCGAAAAGTAGCATTTTATCCATATTCTGTGTATAACTAAAACTAAACATAGTTCAAGCAGAATGTGGTTTTTTGTTTTATTCTGGCGTGGTTGTTATTGTGTTAAGTTTATTTGTTTTAGAATTATCTTATGTTTAATTTTGTGATATATTTTAAGTTGTTATAATTTAGATATAATACTTATATTGTTTAACATTCCTATATATTTACTTGCAATTTTTTTCTTTTAATGCTAAACTATTTGTGATTTTGGAGTTATCCACCAATAAGGAGAAAAATATGAAACATGGCTTAGGCAGAGGTCTTGATGCGTTGTTTTCAATTTATCAAGACGAAGAAGAAAATGCAGTTGAAAAACAAGCTGCAATAGAAAAAGTAATGGAAAAGAAACAAGTTGAGGATGTTCCTCGTGACGGAGTTGTTGAACTTGACATGAAGTTGATTGACCCTAACAAGGACCAACCAAGAAAGAAGTTTGACGCTGCTTCCCTTCGCGAACTTTCTGAATCAATCAAACAACATGGTGTTATTCAACCTATTATTGTAACAAAGAGTTCTGACAACAGATATACTATTGTTGCGGGCGAACGCAGATTTAGAGCGTGCCTTAATGCTGGTTTGAAAGTTATTCCAGCAATTATCAAAGACTTCAGCAAACAACAAATGCAAGAAATTGCTCTTATTGAAAACTTGCAACGTGAAGATTTGAACCCTATTGAAGCGGGCAAAGCAATAAGGCAACTTATGGACAATTATGGCTTTACGCAAGAGGCCGTTGCAGATAGAATTGGCAAAAGCCGTCCACTTGTTGCAAATACTTTGCGTTTGCTATCTCTCACACCAGAAGTTATCAGTTTTATTGAAAACGGGCAACTTTCCGCTGGGCATGGTAAGTGCTTAGTTGTAATAACTGACCCAGCAAAGCAAATTGACCTTGCAAAGTTTGCTATTGAAAACAAGTTATCTGTTCGTGATTTTGAAAAACTTGTTAAAGACGCTCAAAATGTTAAGATTGCAGAACCAAAGAAGAAGATTATTCAAAGTATTGAACTGAAAGAACTTGGTCACAGAATTCAAAGACTTTTCAGAACTAAAGTTGTTATTCATGGTGACGACAATAAAGGTAAAATTTCAATCGACTACTTTACTTCTGATGATTTGGATAGAATTTGCTCGTTTATTTCAAAACTAGAACGCTAATCAACACATATCTATTAAAAGTTCCATGTGAAACATTCGCATGGATTTTTTTTATTTACATAATGGGGGTTGGGTTAATGTTCCATGTGGAACAAATTGTTATCAGTGTATATAAAACATATTATAAACAATCAAATAAACTGGATATGTTTCATGTGGAACAGTGTGTTTAGAGTGTATATAGAATATAAATTAAACATATATTACACTAAATATATTTTATGTGTAATACAATTATCTGATAATAAGAGAATGAAGAATATATATTGAATTGAAAATATTACATGTGAAAATATATATTATTTAATTGTAAAACAAGTTAGTTTCTTTTGTGAAATAATTAAGCATAAACATATCTAAAACTTGCAATGAGAATGAATAAACTAGGATTAAAATTCCCTATTGAAATTTATATGAATATATGATAT
>CAKVNA010000133.1 GCA_934776915.1 uncultured Clostridia bacterium | reverse complement strand
TGGATACAGTGCAACTATCCATTGCAAGCCCCACGGCAACCATCATCGATTGTAAAACAAATTCAAAATTCATAAAACCCTCTCTACATTGTATGAAAGTTTGTTACTAATAAAAACCAGAAAAAGCGCTTTTGTCCGTATTATTGTATAATGAATTTTAATTATAAGAGCTTTTAACCTTTGTTTGCCTATATTTCGCATATATATTTGTT
This sequence comes from uncultured Clostridia bacterium, assembly GCA_934776915.1. Lineage (GTDB taxonomy): Bacteria > Bacillota > Clostridia > Christensenellales > UBA1242 > UBA7862. Next base: position 2,541 of record CAKVNA010000133.1, on the reverse strand, counting down.
GTTAAATGCAAAAAGTGGCAAAAATGATTATAAATGTAGTTTTCAAAATGATAAAACTATGCTAAAATATTAAAAACTTGGAGGGCATATGACCGATATTGAAATTGCAAGCAAAGCGAAACTAGAAAACATTGTTGATATAGCAAAAAAACTTGATATAAATGAAGATGACATTGAGTTGTATGGCAAACACAAGGCAAAAGTGAACGATTTTAACTTTAACCCAAAAGCAAAACTTGTTCTTGTGACGGCAATCAACCCAACAACGGCTGGAGAGGGCAAAACGACCGTTTCTATAGGGCTTGCAGACGCTTTCTCACTGCTTCACAAGAAAATATGTCTTGCACTCAGAGAACCATCATTAGGACCCGTTTTTGGGCTTAAGGGCGGGGCGACTGGCGGTGGTCAAAGTCAAATTGCACCCATGGAAGAGATTAACTTGCATTTTACAGGCGACTTCCACGCATTGACCAGTGCAAACAACCTTTTGTGTGCATACATTGACAATCATATTTATCAAGGGAACGAACTAAATATTGACGAAAATAGAGTTGTTTTCAATCGTTGCCTTGACCTAAACGACAGAGCACTTAGAGATGTGACAATCGGCGGCGGCAAAAATGGTTTGCAAAGGGAAGAACACTTCAATATCACGGCAGCCAGCGAACTTATGGCAATATTGTGCCTTGCAAGTGACATAAATGACCTAAAAAAGCGAATTGGCAATATTCTTGTTGCTTACACAAAATCTGGCAACCCCGTTTTCGCAAAAGACTTGCACGCAGAAGAAAGCATGACAATTCTTTTAAAAGACGCCGTAAAGCCAAATCTTGTCCAAACTTTGGCAAACACGCCAGCACTTGTCCATGGAGGACCTTTCGCCAATATTGCGCACGGCTGCAACTCAATAATCGCCACCAAACTTGCCATGACTCACGCAGATATAGTTGTGACAGAAGCGGGTTTTGGTGCTGACCTTGGTGCAGAAAAGTTTTTGGATACAAAGTGCCAAATTGCAAATATAAAGCCAAACGCAGTTGTAGTTGTGGCAACAATCAGAGCCTTAAAAATGCACGGCGGAGCAAGTCTTGAAAACTTAGCAACACCAAATGTTGAATTTCTTAAAGCGGGGCTTCCAAACCTTGTTAAGCATGTTAAAAACATGACGGAAGTCTATCATTTGCCAACAGTTGTTGCGATAAACAAATTCACCACGGACACCCAAGAAGAAATTGAACTTGTCGAGCGTGAAATGCAAAAACTTGGAGTTGTTTCCGTGCCATGTGATGTCTGGGCAAAAGGGGGACAGGGCGCTATTGCGCTTGCAAAACAAGTTGAAAAACTATTTGATGTGGATAACTCAAAATTTACTTTCGCCTATGACTTAAAAGACCCTATCAGCACAAAAATAGAAAAAATTGCTACAAAGATTTATGGTGCAAAAAGCGTAAAATATACAGAAAAAGCCAAGAGAGATATTGCAGAACTTACGAAGTTGGGCTTTAATAAACTTCCAGTTGTCATTGCAAAAACACAAATGTCACTAAGCGATAATAAAAATCTCCTAGGGGCTCCAAAAGATTTTGAAGTGAAAATTAGGGAAGTGCAAATTCGAGCGGGAGCGGGCTTTGTTGTCGCCGTTGCGGGCAACATACTTCTTATGCCGGGACTTCCAAAAGTTCCAGCGGGACTAAATATGAAAATAGAGCATGGCACAATTTCTGGCTTGTTTTAAACTAAAAACATCTCCTAGCGAGGTGTTTTTTTTATTCAAAAAAATAGTTATCAAAAGTCCAACACACCGCATAAAACAATTAAATTTTTTGCATTATTTCACTCTTTGTCGTGTTTGATAAATAAACAAAAAATGATTAACTTTTCTACATATCATAAAAAATAAATTGGTCAAAATGCCAATCTTTTTCCTTAGGTATTTACATTACGCCCCCAGTGTGCTACCATAATGCCATAAGAAGGAACCCAATTAGGAGGAATTTGTGAAATGAATAAAGAATTGATTGATTTGGAAAGGGATTCAAACGCAACTTGCGTGATTGTTGAAACGGGGGAATATAGGTCGCTTACGCCTGCGGTCGTTATTGACGCCGACACGCCAGAAAAGTATCTTCCCGCCGGCAAGAAACCATTTTTTGCAGATTTGGTTGACATTAAGTGCAAGATAAATGATAATTGCTATTTTACTATTGTAGATATCGACCGAGCAAGCACAGAGGAGCAGAATAGATTTGTTTCACTTGTTAAGGATAGGGAATTGTATGGCTACAACTTGCCAAGCAATTGCACCATTGTTCTAACTGTTCGCAACAAGAACTTGCTAAAAAACATTTCGCCAGACTTATATCATTTTTCTGTTGTTGCAATCTAAACTAATGACAAAAAACACCTCAAAACTGGGGTGTTTTTTCATAAATTAAATTCTAATTTAAAAAAAAGTTTAATCAGCATAGTTTGTAAAGTAGTTTTGAATAAGAACAACTGGAGTTCCTTTGTCGCCACTTCCGCTTGTGAGGTCAGCAAGGC
>CAKVNA010000132.1 GCA_934776915.1 uncultured Clostridia bacterium | reverse complement strand
ATACTAGGCATGCACCACTAGGCAAAATTTGTAGCAAATTTAAGATTACACAAGAAGATTTTTATAACTTCACAACAAAATACAATCTTGAAGTGTAGTCTTTAAAACTCAAAATAATTTGGCAAAAGCGGGGAAAAATAATATTTTTTTGATAAAAAGTTAATTTGTGCAAATTTACTATTGAAATTTCAATCTTTATTTGATATAATATGGCAGAAAATAAATTTGGAGGGTGAAAATGTTGGGAAATATGCTTGGAAGATCTCTTGCTCAATTTTTGAGTGAACCACTTGTTATAATCGGTCTTGCATTTGTAATTTTGGGGATTGCACTTGTTGCTTTGTCAACAAGAATAACAAGGGCAGTTAGACATTCAAACGAAATTAAAAGTGATGACAAAGTCAACATGGCTCTTAAACTTACTGGATTGCTTCTCATTTTGGCTGGGCTTATCTTAATTTCAATTTATGTGGTGATTTATATTCAAATAAGATAAAACAAAGACACCTTGACTATCAGGGTGTTTTTTATTTCATTTATAAATAAATTTTAGACTAAATCTTGCTTGTTGTCTAGTTTCCAAACTGCAAGATTTTATAATCAAAATACCTTGGACTTTGTGCCAAGGTTTTTTTATAAAATTTAAAAAATTTTGTTCAAAAACATGTCACTTTTGCTTGATAAAAGGGGGATATTTATAGTATTATTTATATAGTACATAATAATATTTGACAAGGGGTTGCTCGGCTTTGGTTTTGGTGACTCCTTTTTGTAAAAAAATGGAGGCAAAAAGATGAAAACTGCATATATTGACAAAATACTTTTGGCAGAAGAACAAGCAGAACAAATTGTGTCTTTGGCGCAAGCAAAGTCACAAGAAATTGTTTCCAAAAAATCTGAGCAATTATCAAAAGATAGGGAAGAATTTTTGCACCTTGACAAAAAAAGATATGTAACAGAACTTAACAATCTAGAAAAAAAATATGCTGACAAACTGCAAAATATTGTGGCAAAAAAACAAGCTGAATTTGACAACCTTGAAGTCGAAAAATCGGACAAAATAAACTCCCTTTCAAAACGGGTGTCACAGGGGGTGCAAGATGGCTATTGTTGAAATGTCTAAACTTAAACTTATTGCACTCTCAACAGACAAAGAAAAAATCTTAAACGGGCTTTTTAGAACTCGTTGTGTAGAACTGAAAAAAACAACTAACATTGACGGAACAGCCTGCAACTTTTGTGAGGGGGAATATGACAGTTTGCAATCACTGTATGACAAGATTGCAAAGTCAATTGAAGTTGTGCAAGACGCTGTGGGAAAGGTTGATGAAGAAACTCTTGAACTGACTGCAGACGAGTTTGTAAATGGAAATTTTGACTGTGGGAAGACTCTTGAACAAATAAATGAACTTCAAAAAGAAATTGCTTTTTTAAAACGAGAAAATGAAAAAATTGCCACAAGGAGAGCTACTTATGAGCCATATCTATGTTTGAATGAAAAGTTTTCTGATTTCAAAAGCTCAAAGCATGTGGATATTTATGTGGGGCTTTTGCCAGACGGGAACAGTGCAAGATTGTCCGAAGTCCTAAGAGATTGTCCACTGACCGTTGTTGAAGTGTGTGGAAACGAAGGCAGAGTTCTAAAGGTGTGTTGCCATAAGTCTGAAAGTGTTGTTGTGTCAAGGAGTTTGGCGGAAATTGGATTTTCAAAATGTCCATTTACTTTTGAAAAAACAAGCAAATCACTTGTTGCTGAATGTCAAAACGAGATAATAAGAAACAATAATAAAATTCGTGCTTACGAAGAAAAATTAAAGGGCTTTTCAGCAAGTCTTAATAGCCTCAAACTTTCGCTCGACCACACAAAGTTTTGCATGGAGAAGTTAGATGCTGAAAATCTTGTCCGTTCAACAAAACAAACCTTTGTGCTTGAAGGTTATCTGCCAAAAAACAAGGTGAGTTATGTTGATAGACAGTTAGACAAACTTGGAATTTGCATGGAAAAGGAGTTTTCGGAAATTCCAAAAAATGAAATGCCGTCAACTCTTCTCAAAAACAACAAGATTGTTAGAAACTTTGAATTTGTAACAAATATGTATTCTTCTCCAAATTATAGGGAACTTGACCCCAACGGACTTTTGACCATCTTCTTTTCTCTTTTCTTTGGCTTTGTTGTGGCGGACATTGGATATGGGCTTGTGCTTGTATTGTTTGGGACATTTGTTGGAGCAATGCAAAAGAAGGAAACTTCGTTTAAAAAATTGTGTGGTGTGCTTGCAACGGGTGGAGTGTTTGCGATAATCTTTGGAATACTGTTTGGCTCAATGTTTGGCGTGGGGAGTGATGTTTGGAGTATTGTTCCACCTAGAATAATGCCAAACCCAACAAAAGATGTTATCGCAATGCTGGGTATTTGTCTGGGAGCAGGTGCTGTACAAATTATGGTGTCACTTCTTCTTAAAGCAATTTTGCTCATAAAACGAAAGCAAGTGGCAGAAGCAATATTTTCAGCACTTGTGTGGGAAGGCTTTTTTGTAGGCATAGGACTTGTGGCACTTGACATGGCGGGGCTTGTTGAAGGAGTTAAAATTATTGGACTGTATGTTGCCATTGCGTCTGTTGTGATAAGTGTTGTGGGACTTGTCGCCACTCAAAAAGGAATAAATCGTCTTACAAAAAGTTTTGGGGCGGTGTATGGGATAATAAATATCTTTTCAGACATTTTAAGTTATGCAAGACTTTTTGGACTGATGTTAAGTGGAGCAA
>CAKVNA010000131.1 GCA_934776915.1 uncultured Clostridia bacterium | reverse complement strand
GACTTATGACGGCGGCTATTTGAAAGACTATCTTAATATGAATGACGAGCAAGTTGCAGAACTTTATGCAAAAACGGGTGACGAGCGAAAAGAATATCTTTTAACTTATGAACAAGCAAAAGTTACAACAGACCTAACTCTTGAGCAAATTCATGCAAAGGGCGAGGAAATTAAGGCACAAGCACAAGAAAATGTTGCCGAAAGATATAGCGAAATTAAAGATAGTTGGTTGTGGATTAAAAACATTTGGATAGCCGACAAGGCAACCGCCCCTGAAATTCAAAATTATAGTGCTTATGTATCTTCAACTGGCGACAAAACCGTTTTTGAAGAGGACTATAACAATGTTATGGGCAAACTTCAAAGCGTGGATAAAAGCGTCAACGGATACTATATCCTATCCATATTGGTTGTTGCAGTAACCTTCTTGTCGCAATGGCTTAGCAAAAAGCTGTCAAGCCCAAAAGACAAGTCAGGAGCCACTGTAAAACAACCAGGTGCTGGCAAATTCCTTATGATTTTGCTACCATTTACAATGCTTCTATTCACACTTAATTCCAGTGCCATATTCTCAATTTATATTATAACAAACTCCATTGTAAGCACTGCTCTAACTCCAGTTATAACAATTATTTGCAATAAGATTGAAGACAAGCGTGAAAAAGCAAAAACTGAAATAATTAAGCCTGATTATATGAGATAAGGCGAAAGCCAAAAATTCTATACTAAAAGGAATTTTGAAAAATGAAAACAATTCAAGCAACTGCCAAAAATGTGCAAAAAGCCATTGAAGAAGGTTTGAAACAACTTGGTGTTTCACAAGAGGAAGTGGACATAAAAGTTTTGGACGAAGGCGGACTTTTTAGAAAGGCAAAAGTTGAATTATCCTATGATGATGGAGTTGAAGAAACAAAAACATCAAAGGAAGAAAAGAAGGCTGAAAAAGCCGATAAAAAGGCAGAAAAGAAAGCCATTAAAGAAGAAAAAAAGGCTAATAAAACTGCAGAAAAAAAAGAAGTCAAAACTGAAGAAAAACAAGAAAATAAAGCAAACGCAGAAACAGTTGGAAAAGACTTCTTAAAAGAACTTCTTGAAAAAATGAAAGTTCAAGCGGAAGTGGAATTTACAAAGACAGAAGACGGAGTGCTTTTTAACGCTTCTGGCGAGCATGTAAGCGCACTTATTGGTCGCCATGGGGAAACACTTAATGCCATTCAAGAACTGCTTATAAATGTGCTTAAAAACAAAGGTTACAAACAAGGCAGAGTTTACTTTGATGTGGAAAACTACAAAAACCGCCGTGAAGTTGCCCTTGTTGAACTTGCCGAGAAAATGGCAAAGAAAGCTGTCAAATATGGCAAACCTGTTCGCTTGGAACGCATGAGTGCATATGAACGCAAAATAATTCACACCGCCCTACAAAACTTCGAAGGTGTCACCACTCAAAGCGAAGGCGAAGAGCCAAACAGATATCTGGTTGTTATCCCAGAAGTGAAAGAATAAAAAACTCCCAGTTGGGAGTTTTTTTATAGTTTCCCTGTGGGAGCATGATAGCAGCATTCGTTGCATTGTGGTCGTTTAGGTTATATATATTCCTTATTGTATAGATTGATAACCTCTAACCCTTTTTTCATTGCATAGTTTAAGGCATTTCTCGCACCGCTTCTGGTGCGTTTTTCATTTACATAACAAATTAACTTGTCGCAAGTGTCAATCATCATTCTATTGCTAACAACAATTTGCCTCTTAAAATATTCTTCCTCAATTTCATACATCACTGTTGACACATCACTGTATGGCGTTTCATATTCCTTGCCAAATTCGTCATCATATAGAAGTTGTTTTTCTAACTTTTTAAAACTGGTTATAACAACTTCTATTTTTATATCTTTATATATATTTCTAAGTTCCCTACACACGCTTAAAGCCATTTCGTCAAACTCGCCATGTGTTCCCATTGTAAAAAACTTACAACCACCCTCAATTTGCCTTTTAACCTCGTCTAAAAGTTTGACCCTCATCTTCAAATCTAAAACTTCTCTATGACCGATAAATGCAATTTTTCTATTCATAATAATCTCCGCATAATTTAAAAAAAATATATAAATAATACTTTTGTAACATTTTATACTAGGCATAAGTGTTACACAAAGGTATTATAACACATTTTCCTATAAAATGTTTACAAATATTTTAACTTGGAGTAATTATGGAAGTATTTGTAGATAATTTGCGGGAATTGATTTTTGAAACGGGAAAGAGTTTGAGAGAACTTGAGAAAGACAGCGGTGTGTCGGCTATGCAATACAGCAGATATTTAAGAGGCTCAATTCCGACCATTGAAGTTACTTTAAAGATTGCAAAATATTTTGATTGCTCGCTTGATTATCTTTTTGGCTTGAGCGAAAAGAGAAATTATGAAAAGTATAAAACATATAATTTTGACATTTCAAAATTTCTTACAAAATATGACAACTTGTTAAAAGAAAATAATATTTCACATTATAAGTTTATGAAAGCAAGCGAGTTTGACGAAAGTGTTATAAGACATTGGAAAAGCGGGTCAACTCCAAGACTTGACATAATATATTTTATTGCCAAAAATTTAAACGGCTCGATTGACGAACTTATTGGTCGTTTTTAATTCTAAAATATTTACAAATTTACTTCGTTGTGTTACAATAACGCTATGGATAATAAAAATGATGTGATTGTGGCCATTGCAACACCTTATGGAAAGAGTGGTGTTGGCATTGTAAGACTTAGCGG
>CAKVNA010000130.1 GCA_934776915.1 uncultured Clostridia bacterium | reverse complement strand
ATAATTGAACTATTAAAAAAATAATTCTAATAGGATATTGACATTACGGGTATCAAAAAAGGTCAGCGTATGCTGACCTTTTTGGCTCCCCGGGTCCGGCTCGAACGGACAACCTATCGGTTAACAGCCGAGTGCTCCACCATTGAGCTACCGAGGAATATTGTTGCAAGGTGAAATTGCTTTCTCAATGCTCATATATAATAACAAATGCACTTCAAATTGTCAACAGATATTTCAAAGTTTTTCTAAAAATTTTGTCAATTTTTATTATTTTCTTCCCCGTTTGATATTTTTTTTGGCTAACTGCCCTTCAATTTTTATAGTTTTATGGCAAAAATATTAAAAATATTCGCTTTTATCATCGATTTTGAATGATTATGCGAAAAGCGATTGTGCAGAAAAACATCAATTTATTTTGCCAGTTTGCCAAATTGTTTTAATTTTTTATTAACATACTCAAAAGCCACATCAAATGGCTCTGGAGTGTCAAAATCTACTTTAACAATTTTAAGGAGTTCTGTTGGGCTATTTGTGCAGCCAGAACTCAAGAACTTTTTATAGTCGTCAACTGTTATTCTGCCAGTTTTTAGGTTTTCAACAATATTTATTGCAGCGACCTCGCCCGTCGCGTATTTATACACATAAAAAGCGTTGAAGAAATGTGGAATTCTGCTCCACTCATATTGGACTTCTGACAAAATTTTAACACCCTTGCCAAAGAATTTTTTGACCAAATTTAAATATGTTTCATTCAAAACTTTTGACGAAATTTCCTCATTGTTTTCAATTTTTGAATGAACTTGACTTTCAAAGTCTGCAAACATTGTTTGTCTGAAAACTGTAGCATGGAAGTTGGATAAAAACTCGTTTAGATAAAACAATTTTTCTTTGTCAGTTTCTGCCGTTTCGCTCATAAATTCGTTGAGCAAGGTTTCGTTGACTGTGCTAGCAATTTCGGCAAGGAAAATTGTATAATCGGCGTTTGCGACACTTTGAGCAGAATCTGAATAGACACTGTGCATTGCATGGCCAAGTTCATGTGCCAAGGTGGACACATCATTAAAACTCCCCACAAAATTAGTCAGCACCCTAGGTGTTTTGCGACTTGCCATTGTTTGATATGCCCCACCCACTTTGTTTTCGCTTGGATAGACATCAATCATATGATTTTGTGCCATATATTTTATATGCCCCACATAATCTTCCCCAAGAAGCCCAAGCCCTTTGCACACAAGGTCAAGTGCCTGTTCGTAGTCCCATTTTGCTTTGAGTTTTGAGGGGTTGTAATAGACATCTGCAAGGCTAAAATTTTTAAGCCCCAAAAGTTTTTTCTTTATTGCAAAATATTTATGCTCCAAAGGGAGATATTTTTCGACATTTTCAAGCAAATTTTTATATACTTCACTTGACACATCTTCATAAAACAACGCACAGTCCAAAGCACTGTCAAAATTTCTCGCCTTGGCACAAAAAATGTCCTTTTTGACACTTCCAAGATAATTTGATGTTAAAAAATTGTTGTATCTGCCATAAGCCCCTTGCAGTTCCTTGTAGGCATTTTCTCTTAAAATTCTATCACTGTTTCTTAAATATTCACTTGCCAAACTTTGCCCCATTGGGTGTGACTTTCCCTTGCTGTCCTTTATGTCATTAAACTTCAAATCTCCGTCATCAAAGTTGGAATGATTTTGAGAAAAGTCGCCTGTAAAACTTGAGGCAAGCGACATAATTTTTTCACATGGCTCCGAAAGGGTGTGAGGTTTTTCCCTTATAATATCTCGCAAAATTTTTGAATAGTCTGCAAATTTTTTGTTGTTTAAAAGTGAGGTTAGGAAATTGTCATCTAGTTTTGTAAGTTGAGGGGTTGCAAAAGACACAGCAACGCCATATTCGGTTAGCAAATTTTCAAGTTTGTTTTGCCTTGCTTGAGAAATATTATTTGCCACATCAACATCTCTTTTGCAATGGGAATAGATATACATCGCTTGAAGTTGAACATTGCATTTTTCAGAAAGTTTGAAATATTTTAGGATATTTTCTTCGTCTGTTAGTTTGTTGTTAAACGATTTTAGTTTGACGATTTGCTTTTGTATATCCAAAAACGCTTCGTTCCACTTTTCGTCATTTTCAAAATAATCTCTAAAGTCCCATTTGTATTTTTCGTCTATTTCTTGTCGTTTTTTCATACTTCCCCCTTAAAACAAATTGATTACAAAGCCAAGCAAACTTCCAAGAACAAAAAGCAACCCTACGATTAGCAAGTTCTGTTTTATATTTTTATTAAGTCTGAAAAGCACAACAGTTGCTATGCCGCAGTTTACGCAAAGCCCCGCAATGCAAGAGCCAAGTGAAATGATGCCATTCATAAACAAATCAGTGATTGCAATAGATGCTGCACAGTTTGGAATCATGCCCACAAGAGCCACCAAAATTGGTTGAAAAATGCCTGTAGCGGTCATGAAATTTTGAATAGCCCCGTCACCAACAAACATAATGATAAGACCAATTATTATGTTCATAACAAGCACAAAGGCGAAAATCTTGAGTGAGTGTAAAAGTGGATGAACCAAAATTTCTTTCCACTTGCTATGATTTTTTTCGAGTTCGTGGTGACAACAACCATGAATTCCTTGAACTGAATGTTCCTCATCATGATTATGTCCATTTTCACACGAATTTTCGCCATTTTCATCGTGTTTTTGGTCATTCTTTTCTGAAATTGCAGTTTCTTCAACAAGATTTTGAGTTTTATTTTTGCTTAGACTTCTTGCAATCATATCCACAACAAGTCCA
>CAKVNA010000129.1 GCA_934776915.1 uncultured Clostridia bacterium | reverse complement strand
GAATATATAAATTAAAAAGTCAAGAAAATAACTTTATTTAATAAAATCACCCAACCAAACGAGAATGTTTGGCTGGGTGAGGGTTAACAGAAAGACAATAAAAATTCCTAATAGCAAACCTTTTTTTGGCAGTTTATTCAAGGAAAAATTTTAATACATTTTCATAAACTTTCTTGTTATCTTTTTCATTCAAAATTTCATGACGCATATTTTCATAAAGCGTCGATGTTGTGTTTTTATATCCTCTGTCATTCAAAAATTTTTCCAAATTTTCAAATGCTTTTTTGTTTTGAATAACGGGATCATCTTCACCTGCAATCAAGCAAATTTTTAAATCTTTATTCTTCATCTGCCAGTGTTTTTTATTAAACGCCTCCTTCATTAGTTTAAAAAGATTTATAAACCCATTCGTTGTAAAAACAAACCCGCAAAGGTCATCATCTTCATATTTTTTTAAAGTATCTTCATTTCCACAAACCCAAGCATTTTCTTCATTAAATTTTTTGTTGAAAGATTGGAAAGCAAGTGAATTTAGCGTTCTATTTGGCTTCTTTTTGCCGTGAAAAAGTTGCGAACAATATGCAAGAAAAACTGCAAACCCCGCCATTTTGTTTTCTGTTGGTGGCCCACAAAGAACAATTTTTGTTATCTCATCATCATATCTTTTCAAGTAACATCTGGCAACCAAAGTCCCCATGCTGTGACTGAAGATCATAACTGGCAAATTAGGGAAAATCTCCTTTGAAAAAGTCACAATTTGATGCAAATCATCAACAATATATTCAATATTTTTGGTGTAAAAATAGCCCAAATCGTCATTTTCTTTCACACTTTTTCCATGCCCGCGGTGGTCGTGAATAACACACGCAAATCCATTTTGTGACAAATAGTCAATAAAATCAAAATACCTCTCTTTGTGTTCTGCCATTCCATGCGAAAAAACAACAACCCCCAGAGTCTTCGTCTGCGGTCTAACAATCGCCGCTTCCAACTCCAACCCATCTTTTTGAGATATGATTTTTTGAATTTCTGTTTTCATTTCACTCCTACTCCCATTTTAATCTTAACATTTTCACACAAAAATTTAAACCAATTTTCGTCACTTCCCAAATTTAATAAACAAATTTTCTGTCACCAAATTCATTTCATAACCCCCAGCCAGAAAAATAGCGAAAGGTCATTCCGATAGGAAATTTTTATTTTCTACGCCACTTCAACTTCAAACTCAAGGAGTTCTCTGTTGTAGTCAAATTGGATTGTAGCGTCGCCAGTTTTTGTCCAAATTGGAAATATTTGAAATGGGACATAGATATTTTCTGCGAGGTTTACAAAGAGTGTTGCTGTGTTATCGGAATAGAATTCGATGTAGGAGTTGTAGTCGTTTTCGCCGTCTGTTAGGCTATAGGAGTTATAGACATAAACTGCTGTTTTCTTAACAAATTTTATTGTAAAGTTGTTCCCATTTTGAGAAGATATTTCAAACTCTATTGGACTTTCTTCGGCTAAACAGAACATTATTTCTTCGTATTCAGGGTCTTTCACATTAGGTGAAATGTAATAATCTGTTATCCTAAATACTTTTCCTTCAATAACACATATTGCTTCATTAAAGACACATGTTCCGCTGGAGTAAATATTATAGGTTTCTTCGTCAACTTTTGTTGCTGTGTATGTTATGTAATTTGAGCATGGGTTTGTTGGGCTATCTGGTTCACTTAGGTTGTCTGCTGGGTTGTTGTTTTGCAAGACTTCTGAATATTGTGTTTCAAGTTCTGAGCTTTTGAAATCTGCTATATATCTAAAGCCATCTTCAATATTTTCTTTTTGCATATTTTCTACCAAAATTCTTTCCAAAGATAATTCATGTTTTTCGCTGCTGGTGCTGCATTTAGAACATATCTTTTTTGCTTCGCATGACAGAATTTTGTCTTCTGCTTTGTTCCAAATATATTGGATAGTGTAACTATGAGATTTTGGGATTATCTCAATTTTTGTAGCGGTTTTGCCGTTTTCAAAATGTGCTATGTGTTCAATTTTCCCGTCTTGGGTGCAAGTTGCATCTGTAGTGGTTGTTGTAATATTGTATGTTGTAAGGGTTTTAACCTCGCTACATGCTTCGCAAATAAGTTTCATGCGGCAGTATTCGTTGTTTTCAAGGTCTTTTGCCCATGTAATCTCACTTTCTTTGTAATTATGCGAAGCAGTTTTCGTAGTTTCAATTTTCGTGCTACTTTCAAATAATTCATTTGTAAAAACAGCAGTCCAAGTATATTCCTCATTATCCGTGCAAGAGGCATGTTTTGTTGGCTCGGTGCTTCTTGAAATCACTCCAACTTCTTCAATAGAATACTCGCATTTTTTGCAACTTGCTTTCGCCTTACAACTGGCATAATCTTGCCAAATATATTCAATATTATATTCGTGAGAACACGCATGACCAGCGGTTTCTGTGAAATATTCATTTAAGTCGCAACCCGCTCCAAAGCCCATAACCAAAACACAAAAAATTGCAACAAAAATATTTCTCAAAACGCTCTTCTTCATTCCCACAAAACCTTCTTCGGAATTAAATTTTTATCTAAGAACAGCCCAACTCCGCCGCTCTCTATCTACCTTTCCAGTATATATCCCAAACCTTAGTTTTGCAAACAAATTCACTATATTTTTAAAAAAATTGTAAATATTTTTTGAAATCCTATGTTTTCTGTTAAAAAAACGCAATATATTTTGATAAAAGGTCACCTAAAAGCTAGTCGTCTTGAAACTAGTGAAATAAAAAGTAAGGAGCAATATAACTTTAATATAC
>CAKVNA010000128.1 GCA_934776915.1 uncultured Clostridia bacterium | reverse complement strand
GCTTAAAACATGCCAATTTTAGCGTAAAAAATGTTGTTTTAGAAATATGTTGGGCGTTTCATTCGTTTTGCTCCAACATCAAGTTTGAAGTGGTATTTGCCGTCTTCGCCCACAAAATAACTTATGGAAATATCTTCAAGACTCATTTCAAAATAACTATCAAAGACAGAAAAAATATCACTTTTAATAAGATTTAAAAGCGGCTGTGACACTCGTTCCTTGTCATATTTAAGCATTTTTTCTATTCTCAAAAGCGATTTTTGTGCAATCTTCATATTTCACCTTTATTTAACTTTTTTGAGTATCATTCGTTTGAAAAAACCTGTAAAGCCTTTATACTTTTCTGTGCAATCAAAGACTTTTGTTGTTTCACCCAATATATTTTTGGCAAGAAGTGAAAATGCCTCATAAGAATTGCACGCCCTATTGACCGTTCTGCCCACAGAAAGAAAAGTTGTTATCGCATCATCTTCGGGGATAATTCCAGAAAGTCTTGCGTCTAAGATTTCAGAGATTTTTTTGCAATCTAACATTTCTTTATCCAAAATCATATCACCCCTAACACGATTTATAACAATGGAATAATCTTTAATGTTAAAATTCCCTAGCATAAGAAGAACTTTGTCGGCATCTCTCAAACTTGACAGATGTGGCGTCACAACAACTATTGCCTCATCTGCCCCACAAACAGCACGCTTGAAGGGTTCGTCAATGCCCGCTGGGCAATCGATAAGCACAAAGTCAAAATAATCATTAAGTCCCTCGATAACTTTTCTTACATTTTCGGCAGTGACTTGCGACTTATTGTAGGAATGGGCAGACGGCATAATAAATAAATTTGGCTGATTTAAGTCTTGTACCAAGGCTTGCTTTATGCGGCACCTATTTTGAATGACATCAACAATGTCAAACACAATTTTATTTTCTACCCCAGTCACAACATCAAGATTGTTAAGTCCAATGTCCACATCAACAAGGCACACACGCTTTCCAAGTTTTGCAAGTGCAACGCCTAGGTTGGCACAAATAGTTGTTTTGCCCACGCCACCCTTTCCACTTGTAAGAACAATTTTTCTTGCCATTTTCTTCTCCTAAACAAATTTTAGCAACAAAAGAAAAAAAGTAAAACCGCATTTGGTCTTACTTTTTATTTTCGACAAAAAAACAAAATTTTAGTTTTCTTCCTTAACTTTTTGAAGCATATTATAGTCACTCAACAACTTTTCACTGCCCAAAACATTTGCGACTTCTGGGTTGTCAAGCACAAAGACACTTAAACCCAAAATCTTCTTAAAAAATGTTTCAAGTCCCGTTATTCTTGCTCCGCCGCCGCACACAACAATACCCGATTTCTTTATATCTTCCACCACTTCTGGTGAGCAATCGCCAAGAAACGCTTGAATGAGTTGTGCTATTTTAAAATATGCTTCACAAATTGGCTTTGTTATGTCCCTCGCATGGACAATGGTTGTTATTTGCGAGTTGGCAGACGCCTCTTGCACAACAACTTCAATACTGCTGGTGTCTGTTTCATAAAGCGAGCCAATTTCACATTTAATTTTGCCCGCCAAGTTTTGATTTATTATAAAATTCTTGTTGTGTTGCAATTCAGAAACAATAAGTCTATCCACATAACTTCCACCAACATTAACACTGCAAGCAGAAATTATTTTTCCGTTTGTGATGCACGAAATTTCTGTTCTTCCGCCACCAATATCAACAATAAGATTTGCCCTGTTTTGAGCAAGATATGGACTACCCGCAAAACTGGCACAAACACTGCCATAAACAAAGTCAATTTTGGCAAAGCCAACGGCAAAATACATTTTCTTTATGTCGTCATATTCTTCTTTTTTAAGCCCAACTGGAAGGCAAGCAATAACTTTTATCGCAGGCTTAACGAAGCGATATTTAACAACTTTTCCTAGGAAATATTCCAAAATCTTTTGCGAAAGCGACACATTTTTGACAATGCCGTCAACAATAGGTCTAACAAAAACTTCATCGTCAGATGTCTTGCCATAAAGCCTTTGTGCTTCAAGCCCCATTTTTACAACCTTCATATTTTTGCCAGAAGTTTGAAGAATTGCCAAAGTTGGCTCTCGCAAAACAATTCCGCTGTTTTTCTTATAAATTGTTGTGTATGAACTTCCCATGTCAATACACAATTCATAACTTAACATAAAAACCTCTCTATTTTACAAAACTTCAAGGGTCTTTTTATAAACTTTTCTGAAATCCTGCCCAACTTTTGCAGTTTCCCTTATCTCTATTGAAGCGTCCATGGTGACGATTGTTTTCATAATAACACTGTCACCCAAAATGTCGCAACTGACATCTTGAACAACATTTCTGTGACTCTTGTCAAGTGCCTCTGCAAGGCGAACAATAAGAGCCAGTTTTCGCATAGCGTCCAAGTCTTCGTCAGTCAAAACATCTTTATATTTAATCCATTCCGCAAGGTCAAAATCACTTAAATTTTGGCAAGCACTGACAAATGATGCCATAACAATTTCCCTATGTGTCACGCCAAACAACTCTGAATTGAGGATAATATGAAAACTATTTTTCTCGTGGTCATAGAATTTTATCCTTTGCCCGCAATCGTGCATAGCAGAGGCAATTCTAAGAATCTTAATATATCCTCTTGGCAACTTGTGAAGAACTTTAAGTTGTCTGAACAAAATTAGTGACAATTCGTTGACTTGCTTTGAATTGCTAAATTCCCCGTCATGGAACGCACGGATATTTTCAAGGCTATACCCCAATAGATCGCTTAAAGGTTTTTCAATTATCCCTGGCATAACATTTCCAAGCAAAAATCCCATGTTCATGCCACGCTCAGACAC
>CAKVNA010000127.1 GCA_934776915.1 uncultured Clostridia bacterium | reverse complement strand
GGACAACACAGATCCAATCTCTCTTTACAACGAAAAAGGAGAGGAAGTTCAATTTGAGCAAATTGCACTTATTCCACTTGAAGAAAAAATTTATGCAATTTTAAAACCGATGAAAGAAATTGAAGGCGTTGGTGATGATGAAGCTTTGGCTTTTGAAATTGTGGAAACAGAAGAAGATGCAGAAACAGGCGAACACAGTGAATATCTTGAACTTGTTGGCGATATTGACATTATCGACAAAGTTTTTGAAGTTTACAACAAACTTATGGACGAGGAAGAAGCCAAACAAAAAATTGACAAAAAATCATCAGATAACAAGTAAATTTAACGCAGCAGAAGGAATTTTTTATGGACAACAATATACAAAATTTATCAAGCGAAGTAGATATTAGAAAAGATAAAGTTAGAAAACTTAAGGAAGAAGGCATAATTGTTTACGCAGAAAAGTTTGACAGAACTCACAAACTTGTGGAAGCAAAATCTTTGCCAGACGGCACAAAAGTTAGGGTTTGCGGAAGAATGACTTTCAGACGCATTATGGGCAAGCTCAGTTTTTTTGCACTTGAAGATGTGGAAGCAAGACTTCAAGCAAGCATAAGCCGAAATGAAATTGATGAAGACAAATACACTTTCTTTAAGAAAATGGTTGACATTGGTGACTTTGTTGGCATTGAAGGTGAACTTTATACAACACAAACTGGCGAGAAAACGGTGCGTGTTGCAGGCTTTGAACTTTTGTCAAAAGCCATTTTGCCACTCCCAGAAAAACACCATGGGCTTACAAATCAAGACCAAAGATATAGGGAACGATGCATGGACTTGGTGTCAAACGAAGAAAGCAGACAAGTTTTTCTAAAGCGTAGCAAATTTTTGTCATTTCTCAGAAATTTCCTTAATGAAAACGGCTTTTTGGAAGTGGAAACACCTATTTTGCAAAGTGCAGTGTGCGGAGCAAGTGCAAAACCTTTCTTTACAAAGCACAACGCGTTAAACAAAATTTGCAACCTCAGAATTGCACCAGAAGTTTATCTAAAACATGTTATCGCTGGTGGATTTGACAGAGTTTTTGAAGTTGCAAAATGTTTCAGAAATGAAGGCATGGACCCAAGCCACTTACAAGAATTTACAATGGTCGAATGGTATGCCGCCTATTGGAATTTTGAAGATAATATCAAATTCTTTACCAAATTCATTAGGGAAGCCATAAGAACCATTTGCAACGAGGACTTGAAAATCGAATTTAAGGGACATACACTTGACTTCTCAAAAGACTTTGAAAGAATTAACTACACAGAAAGAGTTAATGAAATTTTGGGACTTAATATCCTTGAATATACAAATGCTCAAAAACTTAAAGAAGATATTGTGAAAACTGGACTTTTCTCAATGGACGATTTTGACGCTTGCAAAACGGTTGGTGGAGTTATTGACCTTGTTTATAAGAGAAAAATTAGGGAAAATATCATTCAACCAACAGTTCTCTATAACTACCCAGCGTGCCTCGTGCCTCTTGCAAGAAGAAATGACGAGGACGCAAGAAGAATTGACCTCTTTCAAGTTTTGGTCTGCGGTGACGAAATTTGCAAGGCATATTCTGAACTCGTTGACCCAATCGTGCAACGCCAAACACTGGAAGAACAAGCAAAAGCAAGAACAGAAGGTGATGACGAAGCAATGGAACTTGATGAAGACTTCCTAAATGCAATGGAACACGGTATGCCACCAATCTCTGGACTTGGTTTCGGCGTGGACAGACTTATGTGCCTCCTCACCAATCAAGAATCTGTTCGTGATGTCGTCTTGTTCTCACTTATGAAATAAATCTACATTGCAAAACAAAATAAAAAAGCATAAGTTATGAAATAAAATAATGTTATAAAATATGATTTATACACAAGGAATAATGTTATAAAATATGATGTATGCTATAAAACAGAATGTTTAATATAAAAAGCATATAAAATAAGATAAAAAAAGCCCGATTGGGCTTTTTTGATTGGGTGGTGTGGATAACAGGACTTGAACCTGCAAGAGTCGCCTCACTAGAACCTGAATCTAGCGTGTTTACCAATTTCACCATATCCACATATATAATATTTTATATTATTTCTGCAAAAAAGTCAAATTCATTTAGGTGTTTGGTCTTTTTTCAATATCTAAAATAAAAATTTACAAACAAAAGCAATAAAAAGTAAACAAAAACATTGACAAGTTGCAAAAAAGGCAATATAATAAGCATGCTATGTTGTTGAACATTTTAAAAGCAAAAAGTCAAGAAGGACAAAAAATTGATTTTGAGGTGTCATTGCCTTTGGAGCAGGACTTGGTTTCTGGCAAGGGTAACAAGTTCACTTCTGATGCAGAGGTCAAGGGATATTTTGAATATCTTGATGAACAGTTGCATCTTATGGCGACCGCTTCAGTTCAGTTGCTTTGTGTGTGCGACAAGTGCGGTGAGGAGTTTGAAACAACTCTTAATTTCCCAGTTGAAGAAACTTTTGTTGAGCAATACAATTCGCATGATGACGAAAGTTTTGTGATTATCAATGGAACATCTGTGGAAATTGATGAAGTAGTTGCAAACAACTTGCTTTTAAGCCTTCCAACCAAAATGCTGTGCAAAACAGACTGCAAGGGTTTGTGCCAAGTTTGTGGCAAGAACAAAAACTACTACACTTGCAACTGTGAACAGATTCAGCAAGAAGAGGAAAGACTTGATAACCCGTTTGACAAATTAAAAAATAGGAGATAGAAAAATGGCAGTTCCAAAAGTTAAAGTTAGCAAATCAAGACGTGACAAAAGAAAGGCAAATTGGACAGCAACAGCCCCAACTCTTGTGGAATGTCCACACTGCAAAGCAGTCATTCGTTCTCACACTGTGTG
>CAKVNA010000126.1 GCA_934776915.1 uncultured Clostridia bacterium | reverse complement strand
TTAAGCAATTTTTACATATTTTTTGGGCTTTTGGCATAAAAATTTTGTATGAAAAAGATTGTTATAAAAACTGTTTCAACAAAAAAAATATTAAAAAACACATGGGTATTTTTCAAAAAATATCTCACATTGTTTATCATCGCCCTCATTTTCTTGGCACTTGTTGTGTGCGATAGAGCGGGGAGCAGTGCGGGTGGAATGATTATGAATAATCTAAAGTCCATAGCCACCAGTTTTACTCCAACAACCGACCTTTTTGATGACGGAAGCGAAGTGTCTTTCGTGTCTTATTTTTTTGGCATGACTAGACCTCAAAAAGATGAAGTTGTCAAATTTACATTGCCTACAATGCAACAAAACACATCTTCATCAGATGACTTTTTGTGTTATGATTTTGACGGCGTTCTCTCAAGCGTTGCAAATGGCACAGTGAGTGCTGTTGGCTGGACTTTGGACAATCAAAAATACATAGAAATTGACCACGCAAAAGGATACAAGTCAAGATATGTCGGCGTGTTTTCGCTTGGCGTTTCAACGGGGGACAAAGTGTCGGGTGGAAGTTTAATTGCGTCAACAACAACGGGTCAAAAGTGCAAAGTTTATCTTTTCCAAAACAACAATATGCTAAAAATAAGTGAAGTGGAATGGGCAAAGTAAAGTTTAAAATTCACCCATTATTCCTTCTGTTTGCAGTGACACTTATATATTTTGGACAAGGGGTGCTGTTTGTAAATTATCTTGTTGTTATGATTTTTCACGAATATGCACACGCATACACTGCAAGAAAACTAGGATATAATCTTCAAAACATAAAACTTATTCCGTTTGGAATTTGTCTAAATCTAGACTCCACAACTCTTGACCCAACTGACGAAATAAAAATCGCGATTGCAGGACCTCTTTGCAACTTTATTTTGGGTGCGGGAATGATTGCAATTTGGTGGCTTTTTCCAGCCACATACAATGTCACAAATCTCTTTTGTTATGCCAATTTTGTAACGGCAATTTTCAATCTTTTGCCCGCCTTTCCACTTGACGGGGGAAGGGTCTTGCATGCGTGTTCAAGCAAAATGTTTGGACGGGACAAAGCCTCAAAAGTTTGCAAAATTTCAAGTGCAATTTTGTGCATTATGTTATTTCTTTTGTTTGTTTTTAGTTTTTACATTTCCCATGGCAATTTCACCTATCTTTTTGTAATTTTTTGCCTACTCACAGGCTTTTCTCAAAAAGATGAGAAATTATCCTACAGTTTTTTCAACCTTTCAAAAGTCAAAAAAGATAAGAATGTTTTAAAGGTAAAAACACTTTATGTGCGTGACGATATAAAACTTTTTAAACTCTGCAAATACATTGATTCGGCAAGTTTTCTCAATCTGTATGTTTGCGACAAAAATGGAGAATTTGTGGATAATATCAATGAAAAGGACCTAGGAAAACTTTTGGAAAACAACAATTCAACAACAACTTTGCATGACGCAATTTGGGGATAAAATTTAACTAAAGCCACTTTTTAGTGCAAAAAATGGCAAATTTTATGAACAAAGAGTGCAAATTCGCTTAACATATTTTTTAAAATATTCTAAAATATCTTTGTAGGGGATAAAAAAATGAAATATGTTAGAAATGTTGACGATTTGAAAAAATACACCTTTGAATTCTTTGACGCCTTTTTGCCTCAAAGCCTTTCCGACCAAATGGTCAATTATTTTTTGCTTAATATGGGTGATGGCGAAGTGCTGGAAAGAAGTGCCATTATGTATATGTCACAAGGGAAGATTTCTCCCGAAGCAGTGGCAGACTATGGCGAGGCTATTTTGCAACTTAATGACTACAGAGGACTACTTAAAAAATTTGTAGAACTTTTGTTAAAGGCGAAAAATTATGAAGGGCTATGTGCATTTCTAAATAGAATTTTCCTTCAACAAGTGGGAGATTGCAAATATAGAAGCGTCAAAAAGGAATATTCAATAAACGAAAGATATTTTGATAGATTTGTGGAAATCGTTACATATTGCGCTATTGATAGAAGACTATACACGCCTTTCTTTTTAGCAATTTTTGCAAGCGATAGCAGTTCTCGGATGGCTTTCTACAAAGAACCTTTGAAAGAATATCTTGATGTGTTTTTGAAAGACGGCGAAGACGATGAGTTTATCTCTCAACTTTTGGGGCTTGACAACAAAGAGGGCATAAAGGAATATGCGTCATCTAATATGCAAAAAACCTTGAAGGCGATTATCATGGAGTACATCTTGGGCGAGAATGGCAGCGCCGTGCTTGCAAAGCGTGCAGTTGCCATGCATAAACCTGAGGCGTTAGCCATTTTGGAAGAAATCTTGTCGGGGAAGGAGGAAAACCTAAAACCTAAAGCCGTTCAACTTTTGTGTTCATTAAAAGAAGATAGACGAGTTAAAGAAAAGTTAAAGACGCTTTATGAAACAACAGAAAATGCGAGAATAGCAAGTATTCTTGAAAAGGAATGCGGTTTTGAAACTCTTAAGATGTTTGAAACAGAGGGCGAGTTTTTAAGCGAAGTTGAGAGAAGCACTCCTCAAATTCAAGAAAGACTTTATGGCGTAAGGCTCAAAAGATTTTATGACAAGCATGGGCTTGACAACACTGGCATAAATGGAAAAATTTTGACTTATGTTATGGAAACTTTTAAGTCAAAAGAAATTGACCCCAATTTAAGTGCCTACAAAGAGTATTTTCAATATGTTGACAAAGAGGTGCTTCAAAGTTTGTGTGATGTTGTATGGGAAGTTGCATTTGCAAGGGGAAAGTTTTTGTGTAGCAAATGGGCAATGCGACTTGTTGCAGTTTTTGCTTCCATGTCACTTATAAAGGAAATAACAGAAAGCCTTAAAATGTGGTTTTTTGACAAATATTTGGC
>CAKVNA010000125.1 GCA_934776915.1 uncultured Clostridia bacterium | reverse complement strand
ACCTGTTGAACTTGGGATAATGTTGTATGTTGCAGCACGACCGCCTCTCCAGTCCTTCTTTGAAGGTCCGTCAACAGTAAGTTGAGTGGCTGTTACAGAGTGAACTGTGGTCATAAGTCCTTCCACAATGCCAAATTTGTCATTTATGACTTTTGCAAGTGGGGCAAGGCAGTTTGTTGTGCAACTTGCGTTTGAAACAACATTCATATCCTTTTGATATTTGTCTTCATTTACGCCCATAACAAACATAGGCACACCGTCTTTGCCTGGGGCAGTGATAATAACTTTTTTTGCTCCATGTGCAAAGTGAAGTTTTGCATCTTCAAGTTTTGTAAATTTCCCAGTGGCTTCTGCAATGTATTCTGCTCCTGTTTCATTCCAAGGAATGTTGTTTGGCTCTCTTTCCTCATACATTCTTATTTTTTTGCCGTTTACGATAAGGTGAGTGTCTGTGTGCGAAACTTTGCCGTCAAAATGTCCATGAATGGTGTCATATTTGAGCATATATTCCGCATAGTCTGGCGAAATGAAAGGGTCGTTTATTGCAACAACTTCCACATCACTCCTGCCCATTGTGGCACGAAGAATAAGCCTTCCTATTCTGCCAAACCCGTTAATTCCAATTTTTGTTTTCATAATTTTCCTCCTAATGACTGTATTATACAACAAAGACTGCCCATCTTCCAACTTTTAAAACAAACTTTTACACATTTATTTCACTTTTTTTGTGGAAGTAGTCGCTTTTGATGTCTTTTTTGTGGTGTTTTTTATTTTTTTTGTAGTTGCCTTTTTTGTTGGTTTAATTTCTTTTGTCACAACTTTTTTCTTATTTGCAGGTTGCTTGTTGTTTTTGGCAGTTTTGACCGCTGAAAGTCCTTTGTTATCTTGTTCTTTATCTTCAAAATTTGTCTTAACTTTTTCTTCGGTTGAATATTCAATCATTTCACCAGTATTGCGCAGGTCAAAAAAGTGCTTGCAAATCATCATAAGACATACGGAAAGTGAAACTAATATAAAAAACACTGCCACAAGTGTTATTGCAAGTTGATAAACGGGGAACAATATGTCAAGAGTTATCATAAGAGCAAGAGAAACAATAAAAATTATGTTACACACAAGGGCGCTTTTTATGGCAGAAGATTTTTTATGAAAATCTGGTGAATATGTTTCGCTTGAGCCGTCAATGAAAATTGTTTTTGACCTGAAACCCACAAGTGAGTCGGAATTTTTGAGCAAGCATGCTTTTTCGGGAAGTGATTGCATAATCTCCACCACATCACGAGAATAAAGCCCCAAAGACAATACATTTCCGCTGTCTTTCTGATTTGCCACAAGGGTAGAAAAGAGTTTGGAGCAGTTTGACCAAAGATTTGCAAACAACCTTTTTGTCTTGCCAAAACTTTTTGCCAAATGCACAATGTCTGCTCCCTTTTTATGTTCCTCAAGGCACATTTCAAACACAGTGTCAATGCCACACAAGGCACAGTCGCCAAGTAGCAAAACATCACCGTCAAAGTCTTTTAAACAACTTTTGAAGGCATCATTATAACTAAATTTTTTTTCAAAGACATTTAGTGTTATGTTTGGAATGGTTTTAAGATAGGAAAGGTTTTTGTCATCAGATTTTTCGCACGCAAAAACAATTTTTTTGTCCGAGTGGGTTTTGTAAAACTCGCTTTTTGAAAATTCCTCAAAAAACTTTTTGGCATTTACATCTTTAAATATTGGGAAAAAATAACATATTTTCATACTAAAAGTATAGCTTATTCTTTAAAAAAACAAAACAAAATTTAAGAAAATTTGTAAATATGGGAATATTTATTTAACAATTTCTAAAAAACAATGTAGAATATTGGCATAAAGGAGTAAATTATGGAAAAATTTTTGTTGACTGACGCACTTAAAAACGGATATGCCGTTGGTGCTTTTAACTTTGGAACAATGGAAGTTTTAAAGGCAATTATTCTTGGGGCAGAGAGCAAAAACTCGCCCGTTATCTGCCAAATTTCAGAAAGTGCAATGAACTTTGTTGGTGACGAATATCTTAAAAATTTAATAAAGTCTGCAAGAAAAACTTGCCATGTGCCAGTTAGTTTTCACCTTGACCACGGCAGGTCTTTTGAAATGGCAAAAAGAGCAATAAAGGCAGGTTGCGACTCGGTGATGATTGACGCTTCAATGCTTCCTTATGAGGATAATGTTGCAATCACCAAAAAAGTTGTAGATTACGCACACTCAAAGGGCGTTTTTGTTGAAGGGGAACTGGGCTCCATTGCGGGCATTGAAGATGAACTAAAAGTTGAAGATAACAACAGTTTTTACACCTCTCCAAAGCAAGCCAAAGACTTTGTAAAACGCACAGGTGTAGATAGCCTTGCAATAGCAATCGGCACAAAGCATGGTGCTTACAAATATTCTGGTGACGCAAAACTTCGCTTTGACATTTTGGAGCAAATTCAAAAGGAAATTCCAAATATTCCTCTTGTTTTGCATGGAGCAAGCGGTGTGGAGAAAACTGATGTTGATGCACTTTTTGACCTTGGGGTTGACATTCGTGGGGCAAAGGGAATTCCAGAACCTTTCCTTCAAAAAGCATGCAATATGCACATTTGCAAAGTAAACGGTGACACCGACCTTAGAATTTCTTACTTAAAAGGAATTTTGGAAGATATCAAGAGCAACAACAAAAACATTGACTACAGAAAATATCTTGCCAGCGGAATGAACGAAATTTCAAAAATTGTCGCACATAAAATTGATGTCTATGGCAGTGCAAACAAAGCATCTAAACAATCATAACAACAATCAAAAACAACGAGCATACAACCGCCAAAACGGACAAAACTATGCCAATAATTCCAATGGACTTGCGATTGAGCCTGCATTGCATAACGCCAAAC
>CAKVNA010000124.1 GCA_934776915.1 uncultured Clostridia bacterium | reverse complement strand
GTTTTAAGTTCTTTTTGCAAAGATTTAAGTTTTTCAACATCATTAAGCACCAAAAGTGTGCCAGAATTTAATTTTTGTTTTTCTAGTATCATATTGCTATTTGCTTTTTGCTTGCGATATTGCATATTTTGATATTCAATATCTTGCTTTTCATTCACTATTGCAAGTGGCACATTGCATGTTTCAAAAAATTCAAAATATGCTCCGCTGTTTTTGACAAGACCACATTTTAGTGAGATATACACAAGCATTGTTCCTAAAATTGTGTAAACAAGTGTCATGTCCGAAAGATATGGAACAGCAATATCTGTAACAACATACAAAATGCTATAAACTAAAACTAGCAAAATAACAACACTTGGCAAAATCTTTTGCTTTATGGTTGTTTTTTTGTTTGAAAAAGTATAAAACAATACAATTGTAGTTAAAATTTCAAGGAAAATAAAGGCGTAGATAATAAAATAGCCAAGGTTGTATTTATAGTTGCTTGAATGAGAACCAATCTCGCCGTCAGGGAAAATAAATACAAATTGATGAAAATCGTTTGTCAAAACAAGCAATAATAAAAGTAGAGATATTGCAAGAGAAATTATGGCAAAGACTCTTTTATATATTTGGTTTTTAATATAAATTTGATTGTTTGTAATAAACCACATACTAGGAATAAAAAGCAAAGGAATATACAAAAGATACCAAGTATAATCATTGTTATCATTAAAAGCCGACACTTTATCAAAAATCTTTATGCATAGCCAAAAAGCGAACAAACAAAACAAAATGATAAAATATATTTTTGTCTTTTTATCAATTGTTTTAATAATTGCACCAAACATCACAATAGATAAAATAATAGCCACCAGACAATAAATAAAAACATTTGCTTTTTTATTGCTTTCAGTGGGGTCAGTTTTGCCAAAAACAAGTGCAAAAATTATGCAAAGCACAACACCCAGCACAACCCCACCAATAATTAAGTTCCTTTTGCAAAATAGTTTATTCATAAGTTCATTATAGCATAAAATATCAGCTTTTCCATAAATAAATGCAAATAAAGTTGTAAACAACACTAATTTTTAAATATGCAACAAAAAAATCACACCGATTAAAGTGTGATTTTTATTATTTAAATTATTACCAAGAAACATAGAAACTTATAGGTTTTGAAGAAACAGAAGCACTAGCTTCGGCTGTTTTTGTTAATTTGAGAACAAGTGTGTATGTTCCAGCTTCAGAAAGTGTGAATGTGTTAACACCGGCTGTTGCAATTGGTTTTCCGGTTGTCTTATCGAAAACCGCGTAAGCATTTTCTCCAGCATATCCACCAGCATAATCACTTGGGTAGATAGTGAATGTTGTTGATTGTATTATGGTTACAGTAAATTCAAGATATCTACATTCGCCAACATTCAATAATTTTTCTGAACTCTTGTTAGTATAATTTTTTCCACTTAGTGATGTTAACGCCTCAAGCTTTTCATAATCTACTTTTGTAAAGGTTTTGTTAAGAAGTTTTGTTTTTGCATCATTTTCTGTAAAACCTGGTGTTTCAAATGAAATGTCTACTGTTTCTCCTGCCAATGCAATATTTAAACAAGATGACGAAGAGCTGCCAGAAACACTACCCTTATTAAGTTTAATATCTTTAACTTTCAAAGGAATATTAACTCCTTCGCAAATCAAATAGTCACCAACTCGCAAGGTTCCAGTTGTAATTTGGTACATTGTGATAGTTGGATATGGAGGGGTTACATAACCTATCCAATTAACATTACTCTCAGTTTGGTTGGTTCCAGTAACAACAGGTGCTTCATTGGTATAAACAACAATGCTTATGCTAAGGGTTGATTTATTTGGAATTGGTTTAAAGTTTTTGTTGTCAAATTCCAAACCTTCGAATTCGCCGTTTGTTTTTGCAATACTATATCTTCCTTGATTTTTGTATTGTTCGCCATATGCACGAAGAGTCAGCGTTGCATTTGATGGAAGACTAGTGTCAGTAACTTCATATGTTTCCAAGGTTATATAATTGTTAGAAGTTGTTTGTTTTTCTTTTATGAACGAAATGCCAACTCTAACTTCGATTTGCTTGATAACATAATCTGTTTTTGCAACTTCGCCTTTAAGATAAGTGTCATTTCCATTGCAGAAAATTCTTACTTCATAAGTTCCTGCATTTGTTGGTGCAGTTGTGGTGTAGGTGCTATCGTTTGCGCCTTTCACTTTGTATTGAATTTCGCAAAGGTCTTTGATTTTTTCGTCAACTGTGTAATCGCCTAAAGCAACACCTTGTGCTCCGGCATTGTATGTTTTTGCTGAAAGTGCATTAAATGAGCCTTTTCCAGTCAAACTTCTTACATAGCCACAGTCATTGCAAGTTGTGTCATCCACATTGTCATATCTATGTGGAATGTTAGTTTTTGTTATTTTTGCATGTCCGCCACAATCGGTTTCGCCTTTGTGGGTGAATTCGCCTTCTGATTCATATACCCAAGTGTGACTTGCTTTGTTTCTTGTAAGTTTGTCATGGCCTGAACAAGTTGTTTCTTCCCAGTGATTTTGACTGTCTTCATAAACATATTTCCATGTGTGTTCCATAGTGTTAGGAACTTCTTTTGTTTCTTCAAATCCACAAACAGAGCATAGTCTATGATCAACTCTGTTCTTATGAAGTTTTGCTTGTGTTTTTACTGTCCAAGTACCATAAGTGTGTTCTGCAAAATCATTCTTTAAACTTTGATGTGCAGGATCTGTTTCATCACATGTGCTTTTACGCCAGTGTCCTGTTTCGTCTTTCTCCCATGAAGCTGTCTCGTATGTATGTGTGGCAGTATTAGGCACTGTTCTGTCTTTTTGATATTGACAGGTTGAGCAAGTGCCTGTTTCCACTTTGTCGGTGTGGACACCAGCAGGGGTCTTTTCAAC